>JBDSXE010000028.1:0-3227 GCA_039926325.1 Paracoccaceae bacterium
TTGCGCAATCTGCTACGCGCCGCAACGTGGCCCAAACCAATCCCCTACAATTAACCCAAAATTTCGTTTCATCTTTTCACAAATATCCCACGGGGGTCCGGGGGTGTGAAACCCCCGGCTTTCTTCCTTCAGGCGACTTCGCTCATCTTGACTGTCCGCCCCTCGGCGACAGACTTCAGCGCCGCCTCCGCCAGTGCCAACGCCGACAGCCCATCCTCACCCGAGGGCGAGACTTTACTCTTGCCGCCCGCCGCCGCGATAAAGCTGGCGATTTCCGCCGCGTAGGCTTCGGTATAGCGCGTCATGAAGAAATCATGCAGCGGCGGGCGGGTATAGCCCTTTGCCGTCGCCACTTCGATCATCGCCGGGCGCTGGTTTTCCGCCGTGGCAGCACCCAATGACCCATGCACCTCAATCCGCTGGTCGTAGCCATAGGTCGCCCGGCGCGAGTTCGATATCAGCGCCATCTTGCCCGAAGCCGTCTTCAGCATGACCTGCACAGAATCCGAATCCCCCGCCTTGCCTATCGCCGGATCGACCAGAACTGCCGCCATTGCCGAAACCTCAGACACTTCCTCACCCAGCAAAAACCGCGCCATGTCAAAGTCATGGATCGTCATGTCGCGGAAAATCCCGCCCGACCGCCCGATGTAATCCAAGGGCGGCGCGCCGGGGTCACGCGAGGTGATCGTCACCATCTCGACCTTACCCAAAGTTCCTGCGTCAATCTCAGCCTTGACCGCCATAAAGTGCGGATCGAAGCGGCGGTTGAAGCCAACCATCAACACGGCCTTGGTATCGCGCACCACTTTCAGGCAGGCTTTCACACGCGCCAGCGACAGATCAATCGGCTTCTCGCAAAAGATCGCCTTGCCGGCCTTGGCAAACGCCTCGATCAGGTCGGCATGGGTGTCCGTCGGCGTGCAGATCACCACCGCGTCGATGTCCTTGGCGGCCAGAATGGCCTCCACCGTCCGCACTTCGCAGCCATACTGATCGGCAATCGCCTTGGCCGCTGGTGCCATCGCATCCGCCACTGCAACCAGCGACGCGCCTGCCGAAGCAGAGATCGCCTTGGCGTGGACCTTGCCGATGCGCCCCGCACCCAAAAGCCCAAAACGTAGAGTCATTTTAGTTCCCTTTCGCTAGGCAAACGCCCCTTCGGCGCTGCCCTTCACACCTGTGATGTAGCTGACGATATCGTTGCCATCCGTCTCTTCCCGCTTCAGGCTGGCCACGATGCGGCCGCGTCGGAACACGACGATCCGGTCGACCAGATCAAACACTTGTCGCAAGTTGTGGCTGACCAAAATCATCGGCACGCCGCGTTCCTTCAACCCCTTGATGATGTTCTCGACCTGAGCGGTTTCCTGCACCCCTAACGCCGCCGTCGGTTCGTCCATGATGATCAGCTTGGACGCAAACGCCGCCGCCCGCGCAATCGCCACACACTGCCGCTGCCCGCCCGACATGTTACGGATCGGGTTGTCGACGTTGGGAATTTTCACCGCAGTCCGCTGCAAAGCCTCCATCGTGCGGGCCTTCATGGCCTTGCGGTCCAGAATGGAAAACGGCCATAGGTTGAACTTGATCAGCTCGCGGCCCAGATACAGATTGGATGGCACATCCAGATCGTCCGCCAGAGCCAGCGTCTGAAACACCGTCTCGATCCCGCTCTCGCGCGCCTCTAACGGCCCTGAGTGATTAACCTCGGCACCGTCAAAGAAAATCTGCCCAGCCGTCTTTTGTTCGACGCCTGTGATTTGCCGCACGAAGGTCGATTTGCCCGCGCCATTGTCACCCACGACAGCGACGTGTTCGCCGTCCATCAGGGTGAAGTTGGCGTCTTCCAACGCGTGAACCCCGCCGTAATGCTTGGTCAGGCCACGGGTTTCCAGAATGATCCTGCTCATGTCACTTCCCCCGGTTCATTTGCCACGCCCACCACTTCGCTGCCGCCATTGATCCAGGACGACGGCACCGACGATGATCACGCCTTTGACCATCTCCTGATAATAGGCGTCCAGCTTCAGAAACGTGAAACCGGATATGATCACGCCAAAGATCAACGCCCCGATCACCGTCCCCAGGATCGACCCGCGCCCCCCCGACAGGCTGACGCCGCCGATGACCGCCATCGCAATCCCGTCCAATTCGTATTGCACGCCCATACCGGCCTGCGCCGTCAAGTTCTTGGAACTCAACACAATCGCCGCCGCCGCCGCCAGAATTCCCGCAATCGTATAGACCAGCATCTTGTGGTTGTTGACCTTGATGCCCGACATCCGCGCGGCATCCTCGTTCGACCCGACGGCATAGCAGTGCTTGCCGTACTTGGTGTAGTTCATGATCAGGTGGAACAGCACCGCCAGCCCGATAAAGATCAACACCGGGTTGATCCCCCGCCAGGGCAGCAGTCCAAAGGTCAGCGATCCTACGAAATCGCCGTTGGAGATATTGGCAAAGGATTGCGTCGGAAATGAAATAGGGTTGCCATTCGACCACCATTTCGACAGCCCGCGCGCCGACACCATCATGCCCAGCGTGGCAATGAACGGCGGAATGCGGGTGTAGGCAATCAGCGCCCCGTTCACCAATCCCGCAATCAGCCCGCAGGCCAGCCCCACCACAATCGGCACGATGACCGGCAAGTCCATGAAACTGTCGCCGAAGATCGCCTTGGGGTTGGGATTTCCGTTGACCAGTGCGGTTTGCGCGAAACTCATGGTTATCATCGCCGTCGCCCCGACGATGGACCCGGACGACAGGTCGATCCCGCCGGAGATGATCACCTGCGTCACGCCAAGGGCGATGATGCCGACAATGGAAACTTGCAGGATGATGATTTGCAGGCGTGCTGTATTGAACAGCCCGGCCACATCCTTGCGTGTGTTGAACAGAAAGCTGTCGTGATACAGGATCCAGCCAAGCGCCTCGAAAATCACGACGATGCCGACCAGCGCCAGAAACACGTTCAGCTCCGGTGGGCGCGCGCGTTTCGATGGATCGTATTTCAAGCCGCCAATCCCGGACGTTGACTGCGCCATTGCTTCCCCTCCCACAGTATTACCGACATTCTGGGTTGCCGAAATCGGGCACCCCGGTCCGCCCTCCACGGCGGATAAGAGTAAAGGGCGGCACGGTGCCGCGCCGCCCTTTGGTTCGCCCGATCGTCAGATCAGTTCTTTTTCAGGAAGTCGCCGATGTTGGCCGGTGTCACCAGTTGG
>JBDSXE010000029.1:0-4497 GCA_039926325.1 Paracoccaceae bacterium
ACCGTCCGCATCCACGCTCCTGTAACATGCCGTGAGGCTTGCGCCCCTTGCGGCCCCGTGTAACCCCGGTAAAACGGACACCAAAAGAAAGCTAGGGGCAGTATGCAGGTTTCATTGATCATCCTCGCCGCAGGTCTGGGCAGCCGCATGAACTCTGACATGCCCAAGGTGCTACACCCGCTGGCGGGCGTCCCCATGCTGCACCACACCCTGACCGCTGGCCGCGATCTTGAACCCAATCGCATCGTCGTGGTTACCGGCCACAGCGCAGAGGCCGTCGCCAAAGCCGCCATCGCCTTCGATGAAAGCATCCAGACCGTGGTGCAAGACCCCCAGCTTGGCACCGCCCATGCCGTAGCGCAGGCTGCGACCCTGCTGGCCGACAGTGACGGCGACAGCATCGTTCTTTATGGCGATACCCCGTTCGTGCGCCCCGAAACCTTGCAAGCCATGCTGGCAGCCCGCACCCGCCACGCCGTGATCATCCTTGGCTTTGAACCCAAAGACCCCGCCCGCTATGGCCGTCTGATCATCGACGGTCAGCAGTTGCTGCGGATCACCGAATACAAGGACGCGTCCGAAACTGAGCGCACCATTACCCTGTGCAATTCCGGCGTGATCTGTGCCGATACCAAAACCCTGTTCCGCCTTGTCGCCAAGGTTGGCACCAACAATGCTGCAGGTGAGTATTACCTGACCGACATCGTTGAACTCGCCCGGGCCGAGGGGCTGTCTGTCGGCTATGTCACCTGCCCCGAGTCCGAAACCCTTGGCATCAACACCCGCCAACAACTCGCCGCCGCAGAGGCGCAGTTCCAATCCAGCGCCCGCGCCGCCGCCCTCGAAAATGGCGTCACGCTGACCGCCCCCGAAACCGTCTTCTTCGCACTTGATACGCACATTGGCCGCGATGCCACCATCGGCCCCAACGTGATCTTCGGCCCCGCAGTAACGATTGAATCCGGAGCCGAGGTGAAAGGCTTCTGCCATCTCGAAGGTTGTCACATCTCGCGCGGCGCAACTGTCGGCCCCTTCGCCCGCCTGCGCCCCGGTGCCGAACTTGCAGAAGATGTCCACGTCGGCAACTTCGTTGAGATCAAAAACGCCATCCTCGACGAAGGCGTCAAGGTCGGCCACCTCACTTATATCGGCGACGCCCATGTAGGTGAGTTTACCAACATCGGCGCGGGCACCGTGACCTGCAACTACGATGGCGTGATGAAACACCGCACCGAAATCGGCAAGCACGCCTTCATCGGCTCCAACACCATGCTGGTCGCCCCCGTTACCATCGGTGACAACGCCCTGACCGCCTCTGGTTCCGTCGTCACCGAGGATGTGCCACCCGCAGCCCTCGCCATCGGTCGCGCCAAACAAGTCAACAAACCCGGCCTCGCCACCAAATACATGGACCGCCTCAAGGCGATCAAAGCCGCGAAAGGCGCCAAATAATGTGCGGCATCGTCGGAGTCCTTGGCAACCATGAAGCTGCACCCCTGCTTGTCGAAGCCCTGAAACGCCTCGAATACCGCGGCTATGACAGTGCTGGCATTGCCACCGTCAACCACGGCAAACTCGACCGCCGCCGCGCCGTGGGCAAGTTGGTCAACCTGTCCGACCTTTTGGTGCATGATCCCCTCGCAGGCAAATCAGGCATCGGCCACACCCGTTGGGCCACCCACGGTGCCGCCACGACCATCAACGCGCACCCGCACCGCTCCGGTCCGGTTGCGGTCGTCCACAACGGCATCATCGAGAACTTCCGCGACCTGCGCGCCGAACTCTCCGCTGCTGGCCTGAAGCAGGAATCCGAGACCGACACCGAAACCGTCGCCCTCCTGACCCGACACTTGATGGATCAGGGCCGTACCCCCGTAGAGGCCGCCCGCGAAACCTTGAAACGTCTGCACGGTGCCTTCGCCCTGTGCTTCCTGTTCGACGGCGAAGACGATCTGATGATCGCCGCCCGCAAAGGCTCTCCCCTCGCCATCGGTCATGGCACCGGAGAGATGTTTGTCGGCTCCGACGCCATCGCGCTTGCCCCCATGACCGACCGCATCACCTATCTGGACGAAGGCGACTGGGCCGTCATCACCCGCTCCGGGGCCACCATCTATGACGCCCAAGACCGCCTTGCAAATCGCCCCGAATCCCGCATCCAGATCGACGCCACCCGCATCGAAAAGGCCGGCTACAAGCACTTCATGGCCAAGGAAATCGCCGAACAACCCGTGGTCATCGCGGACGCCCTGAAACGCTACGTTACACGAAACGCCCTCACCCTCCCCCCCGAAGTCGATTTCACCAAGGTCGATCGCCTGACGCTGGTGGCCTGCGGCACCGCCTCCTATGCCTGCCACATCGCGAAATACTGGTTTGAAACGATAGCCCGCCTGCCCTGCGACATCGACGTCGCCAGCGAATTCCGCTACCGCGAACCGCCGCTGTCCCCGCAATCCTGGGCGATGTTCGTCAGCCAGTCAGGCGAGACCGCAGACACCCTCGCCGCCCTGCGCTACGCTCGCGACAAAGTCGCCAAGGTCGTCGCCGTCGTCAACGTCCCGACCTCCTCCATCGCCCGCGAATCCGACCTCGCCCTGCCCATCATGGCGGGGGTAGAGGTTGGCGTCGCCTCGACCAAAGCGTTCACCTGCCAGCTGATCACCCTCGCCCTCCTCGCCCTAAAAGCCGCCCAAGACAAAGGTCGCCTGACCCCCGAAGCTTTGACCAAACACCTGACCGACCTCGCCGCCCTGCCCGGCCTGATGAACCACGCGATGTCCCTCTCCACCGAAATCGCCGCCATCGCCGAGGAACTGTCAGAGGCGCAAGACGTCCTGTTTCTGGGCCGGGGTGCCATGTTCCCCCTCGCCCTCGAAGGCGCGCTGAAACTGAAAGAAATCAGCTACATCCATGCCGAAGGCTATGCGTCCGGCGAACTGAAACACGGCCCCATTGCCCTCATTTCCCCGCAAGTCCCCGTCATCGTCCTCGCCCCCCGCGACCACCTGTTCGAAAAAACCGTCTCCAACATGCAGGAAGTGATGGCACGCCATGGCAAAATCCTGCTGATCTCCGACGCCCAAGGCGTCCGCGAGGCAGGCATGGGCACCTGGAAAACCCTGACCCTGCCCGAAGTCTCCCCACTTTTCGCCCCCATCCTCTACGCCATCCCCGCCCAACTCCTCGCCTACCACACCGCCATTGCCAAAGGCACCGACGTCGACCAACCCCGCAACCTCGCCAAATCCGTCACCGTCGAATGACAATTCCCCGCCTTGCCATTCATCTTTTCCCAAATATCCCCGCCGGAGGCTCCCGCACGTTGCCCCCCGGTGCCCCGCCCCATAATCCGGTGCCCTGATGGCCAAACAATTCGACCGCATCGCCCTCCCCCACCGCGCCTTTATCGAGGCGCAGCATTTGTTCTTCGTCGCCAGCGCCGCCGCCACGGGTCGGGTCAACAACTCGCCCAAAGGCATGGACTCGCTCCGCGTCCTTGGCCCCAACCGCATCCTCTGGCGCAATTCCACTGGCTCTGGCAACGAAACCGCAGGCCATCTGCGCCTTGATCCCCGCATGACCCTGATGTGGTGCGCCTTCGACGCCCAACCGCTGATCCTGCGCTGCTATGGCACCGCCAAAGCTGTTCACATCGGCGAAGATGGCTGGGACGCAGGCAATGCCCTGTTTCTGCATGACATCGCCGCCCGCCAGTTGTTCGACGTGACCATCGACCTTGTGCAAACCTCGTGCGGCTACAGCGTCCCGCGCATGGCATACGAGGCCGAACGCCCAGATGCTGACGCATGGTCCGCGGAAAAAGGCCCCGACGGCATCGTTAAATACTGGGACGACAAGAACCGCGAAACCATCGACGGTTTCCCCACCGGAATAGAGGCCAACCTGTGAACCTGACCGAAGCACTCGCACAACTGAACGCCCTCGCAGTCCCCGACAAAGCCGCGATCGCCGCTGCCTATCACAAAACACCACGCCCCTATCTTGGCATCACCGTCCCGGAAATTACCGCCCTTGCGACCCAATGGCGCGAAACCACCGACACGACCCAACGTGTCGCCTTGGCCGACGCGCTTTGGCAAACCAACATCCACGAAGCGATGGTTGCCGCCGCCAAACTCCTGACGCAAGCCCGCATCGCGGATGACGGCGAAACGTGGAACCTCATCGCCTCTTGGGTGCCCACCTTCGACGCCTGGGCCATTGCCGATCACGCCTGCGATGCCGGCGAACGCCGCCTGACCGCTGATCCCAGCCGTCTGGACGAGGTTGAAACCTGGATCACCTCGCCCAACATGTGGACCCGCCGCGCGGCCCTCGTGATCACCCAGCCGTGGACCAAGCAGAACCACCCCAAACCCGCCGACCTTGAAATCCGCGACCGCGTGCTGGGGTGGGCTGCGGGCTATGTCGGGGATAAAGACTGGTTCATACAGAAAGCCGTCTCCGGGTGGCTGCGCGATCTGTCGAAGCACG
>JBDSXE010000030.1:0-4068 GCA_039926325.1 Paracoccaceae bacterium
GACATCATCCGCCATGATGACGCCTATGCGCGGGATGCGGGTGCAAGGGGCTGACGGATGACGCGGTTGACCTGTTTCACCGCCTACGATGTGCGTGGTCGCGTTGGGGAAAATCTGGACGAAGGGATCGCCTATCGCATCGGCCGCGGGTTTGCGCGGGTGCTTGCGGCGCGGCGGGTGGTGATTGGGCGGGATTGCCGTGCAACCTCGATGGCGCTGTCAGAGGCGGTGATCCGGGCGCTGCTGGACGAGGGGGCAGAGGTGCTGGACCTTGGGCTGGCGGGGACGGAAGAGATGTACCACGCGACCACGGAATTTGGCGCGGACGGTGGGATCACTGTGACGGCCTCGCACAATCCGATTGATTACAACGGGATGAAGATGGTGGGGCGGGGGGCTGCGCCGCTGGATGGCGGGCAATTGGGCGATATTCGCGGGTTGGCGGAGGCGAACAAGTTCGGGCCAGGGCGGACTGGGGGCAGCCGCACTGACATTTCGGTGCGGGCGCGGGTCGCCTATGTTGCCACAGTGCTGTCGTTTGTGGATGTCGGCGCGCTCAATCCGTTGACGATAGTGGTGAACGCCGGGAATGGCGCGGCGGGGCCGACGTTTGATGCGATAGCGGCGGCGTTGGCGTTGCGGGGTGCGCCGCTGCGGTTCGTGCGGATGCACCATGCGCCGGATGGCAGCTTTCCGCATGGCATCCCCAACCCGCTGCTGCCGGAAAATCGCCCGCTGACGGCGGCTGCGGTTGTGGCGGCGGGGGCGGATTTTGGTGTGGCGTGGGATGGCGATTTCGACCGGTGTTTTCTGTTCGACGAAACGGGGGCGTTCGTCGATGGTGAATATGTGGTCGGATTGCTGGCACAGGCGTTTTTGGCGCGGGAGCCGGGTGCGCGGATCGTGCATGACCCACGGGTGATCTGGAACACCCAAGATGTGGTCGCTGCGGCTGGTGGAGTGGCGGTGCAGGTCCGCACGGGTCATGCGTTCATCAAGCAGGCGATGCGCGACATGGCGGCGGTTTATGGCGGCGAGATGTCGGCACATCATTATTTCCGCGATTTCACCTATTGCGACTCTGGCATGATCCCGTGGCTGATGATTGCGGAACTGCTCTGCCGCCAAGGGGTGCCGTTGAGCGAGGTGCTGGCAGACAGACGAGCGGCGTTTCCGTCATCCGGCGAGATGAACTTCACATTGGTCAATCCTGCAGAGGCCATTGCGCGGGTCCGGCAGCATTTCGCGCCGCTGGCGGTGTCGGTGGACGAAATGGATGGGCTTGGCCTGAGTTTTGCAGGGTGGCGGTTCAATCTGCGGGCGTCGAATACCGAACCTGTTGTGCGAATGAATGTCGAAAGCCGGGGCGGAGCGGAGTTGATGGCGGGCAGGGTGGCAGCGATCCGCAAGGTATTGTTGGGGGTTTGACGCACTACTGGGTAAGTCAGTCAGATCAAGGGTTTGGTCAGGGTCCGCAACCGCTTTGGATTCAACGAATCAACGTATCAGGTAGCGATTTATGGGGGCGCGGACTGTTCTGATTTGAAAGGGCTTTGGGGGGAGAATCGTTGACTTACCCGTGTACTATGCGCTATTCACCCCGAAACGCTTCGGAAAACCTTGCGAAGTCAGGGACACCCCGCGGCGTTTTTCGGAGGATCGCGTCCTAGCGGCGCATGTCATCAAAAAGGGAGGAGTACCCATGTCCTTTGGATATAGGGGTCGTGCTATGCGGACCGCCGCATTTGCCGCGCTGCTTGGTATTGTCGGCGGACCGGTGCTGGCTGAAGATGTCAAAATCGTTTTCGGTGCGACGGGGTCCGATCTTGTCGACTTTCCGCAGTTGGTGAAAGCGTGGGAGGACAAGACCGGCAACACGGTGACAGTTGTGCCGATGCCGTCGTCCACGACCGATCAGTTCGCGCAGTACCGCCTTTGGCTGGCGGCCGGTTCGACCGACATCGACGTCTATCAGACGGACGTGATCTGGGCGCCGCAACTTGCCAGCGACCTTGTCGATCTGTCGGCGGCTGGCAAGGATCTGATAGCCTCGAATTTCCCCGCGATCATCCAGTCGCAGACCGTGAACGGCAAACTGGTTGCATTGCCCATCTTCACCGATGCCCCGGCGCTGTACTATCGCAAAGACCTGCTGGACAAATACGGCGTGGCCTTGCCCAAGACATGGGACGATCTGACCGCTGCCGCGCAGAAGGTCGAGGATGGCGAGCGTGCGGCTGGCAACAAGGATTTCTGGGGCTTTGTCTGGCAGGGCAATGCCTATGAAGGGCTGACCTGCAACGCGCTTGAGTGGGTGAAAAGCTTTGGCGGCGGCGGCATTGTCGAGGCTGACGGCACGATTTCGATCAACAACCCCAAGGCAGTCAAGGCACTGGAAACTGCCAAGGGTTGGGTTGGCACGATCTCTCCGCCCGGCGTTCTGGCCTATCAGGAAGAAGAGGCACGCGGTGTCTGGCAAACCGGCAATGCGGCCTTCATGCGGAACTGGCCCTATGCCTATTCGCTGGGGAATGGCGCCGATTCCAAGGTCAAGGACCTGTTCGGGGTGACCACGTTGCCGGTCGGTGCCGAAGGCGATGCGTCTGCGGCCACGCTTGGCGGCTGGAACGTGGCGGTCTCAAAGTACTCGCCCCATCAAGAGGCGGCGATTTCGCTGGCGGTCTATCTGGCCGGTCCGGAAGCGCAGAAATGGCGTGCCATCCACGAGACGCACCTGCCGACCATCCAGTCGTTGTATGACGACGCCGATATCGCCGCTGCGGCACCGATCATCCCGCAGTGGAAGGCGGTGTTCCTGAACGCCGTGCCGCGTCCTTCGGCCCCGACCTTGGGCAAATATGCCGAGGTGTCGTCCAAGTTCTACAACGCGGTCCATGAAACCCTGTCGGGCAATGGCACCGCTGCAGATAACCTGGCCACGCTGGAAGCCGATCTTAATGACCTGAAGGGCGACGGCTGGTAACTTCGGCCTGCCGTGATGGCAAAACCTTCAAGATGGGCGGCTTCTCCGCCGCCCATTTTTGTTTAACCAGCCCCGGCAAGCGGGGCGGGCAAGGGGGACATCATGACTTCGCCAACACTTCGCCAAGCGAAGGGTCAAGGTCTTAGCCTGCAACAACAGCGCCAAAGAGCCGCGTTCTGGTTTCTGGCACCGATGGTTGTGGCGCTGTTCTGCGTGGCGGCTTGGCCGTTGTTGCGGACGATCTGGTTCTCGCTGACCGACACCACGATGGACAATCTGTACGGCGGCAAGTTCATCTGGTTCGACAATTATTTCCGGGTGCAGACCCTTTCGAGCGGTGCCGTGCGGTATCGCGGCACGCTGGTTGATCCGGCCTGGTGGAACGCGGTCTGGAACACGGTGCGGTTCTCGGTCGTGTCGGTGCTGCTGGAAACGATCATCGGGCTGGTGATCGCGCTGGTGCTGAACGCCGAATTCAAGGGTCGCGGTTTTGTGCGCGCGGCGATCCTGATCCCTTGGGCCATCCCGACCATCGTTTCAGCGAAGATGTGGGCGTGGATGCTGAATGACCAATATGGCATCATCAACGACATCCTGCTGAACCTTGGGCTGATCCACGAAAAGATCGCGTGGACGGCCAACAACGATACCGCGATGATTGCGGTGCTGATCGTCGATATCTGGAAAACCGCACCGTTCATGGCGCTACTGTGTCTGGCGGGGCTGCAAATGGTGCCGCGTGATATTTACGAGGCGGCAGAGATTGACGGCGTGCATCCCGTCAAAGTGTTCTTCAAGGTCACGCTGCCCCTGATCCGTCCGGCGCTGATGGTTGCGGTGATTTTCCGGATGCTGGACGCGCTGCGGATCTTTGATCTGATTTACGTGCTGACGCCGGGGTCCAAGTCGACCAAGACCATGTCGGTGATCAGCCGTGAAAACCTGTTCGAGTTCAACAAGTTCGCCTACGGATCCGCGCAATCGACACTGCTGTTCGCGCTGCTGGCGGTGTTCGTGTCGCTGTACATCTGGTTGGGCCGCGTCAACCTGTCAGGGGAGGGTCGGTGATGGATGGCATGAAAGTC
>JBDSXE010000031.1:0-2587 GCA_039926325.1 Paracoccaceae bacterium
TTTATAAAAGGCCGTCATGAAGTTTCTCGACGAGGCTTACATCGACGTCTCCGCGGGAGACGGCGGGGCCGGCTGCGTATCGTTCCGACACGAGAAGTACAAGGAATTCGGTGGGCCCAACGGCGGCGATGGTGGTCGGGGCGGGCATGTTTTCGCGGTGGCGGATCCGAACCTGAACACGCTGGTGGACTTCCGCTTTTCGCGCCGCCATGACGCCAAGCGCGGGCAGCACGGAATGGGTTCGGACATGTTCGGCGCTGCAGGCGACGACATCACGCTGAAGATGCCCGTTGGCACCATCCTTACCGATGCCGACACGGGCGATGTCCTATACGAACTGCTGACGCCCGGCGAAGTCGTCATCATTGCCAAAGGCGGGGACGGTGGCTTCGGCAATATGCGCTTCAAGAGCGCTATCAACCGTGCGCCGCGACAGAAAACGCCCGGCTGGCCCGGAGAGAAAAAGAACCTCAAGCTCGAACTCAAGGTGTTGGCCGATGTGGGTCTGCTCGGTATGCCCAACGCGGGCAAGTCCACGCTGATCACCGCGGTGTCCAATGCCCGTCCCCGAATTGCCGACTACCCCTTCACCACGCTGCATCCGAATCTAGGCGTGGTGCGCGTAGGACCAGAACAGAGCTTCGTGGTCGCCGACCTGCCGGGTCTGATAGAGGGTTCGGCCGAAGGTGCCGGCCTGGGCCACCTTTTCCTGCGCCATTTGCAGCGCACCCGGCTTTTGCTTCACGTCGTGGATATGGCCCCCTTCGACGAATCGGTCGATGCCGTTGCACAGGCCAGGGCGATCGTCAACGAACTGAAGAAGTACGATCCGGCGTTGCACCAAAAGCCACGCTGGCTCGTCTTGAACAAGCTCGACATGGTCCCGGAACAGGAGCGTGCGGCGCAGGTCAGGAATTTTGTAAGGCGTTTCAGGTTCAAGGGCCCGGTGTTCGAAATATCGGCATTGACCCATGAGGGTTGTGATGCCTTGGTCAAAGCTGTTTACGCCCACGTGAAGGCGCAACAACAGGTCGAGAATCCCTCGGCGACGGTGGATCCTCGGTTCACTTCCGACACGACGCCGTGACCACCTCGGATATCCGGGAACTGATGCGCGGCGCCAAGCGCATCGTGGTCAAGGTGGGTTCCAGCTTGGTGACCAATGAGGGCCGTGGCCTGGACGAAGTCGCTATCGGTGAATGGAGCCGGCAGTTGGCATTGTTGGTGCAAGACGGCCGAGAGGTTGTCATGGTGACCAGTGGCGCCATAGCCGAAGGCATGAAGCGGCTCGGCTGGCGCGTGCGGCCCCATGAGGTGCACAAGCTGCAGGCGGCGGCGGCGGTGGGGCAGATGGGCTTGGCGCAGATGTATGAGTCGAAGCTGCGGGAACATGGTTTGGGTAGCGCTCAGGTGCTTCTCACGCATGCTGACCTGGCCGATCGCGAGCGCTATCTGAATGCGCGATCGACGTTGCTGACACTGCTCAAGGTGGGCGTTGTTCCGGTAATCAACGAGAACGACACCGTCGTGAACGACGAGATCAAGTTCGGCGACAACGACACCCTGGGCGCGCTTGTCGCCAACTTGGTGGAAGCCGATGTGTTGATTATTCTGACCGACCAAAAAGGACTTTTTACGGCCGATCCACGCAAGGACACGTCTGCGCAATTCGTTCACCAGGCCAAGGCAGGGGATGCGGCACTCGAACGGATGGCTGGCGGCGCGGGATCGAACCTCGGACGCGGTGGCATGCTCACCAAGATTCTTGCGGCGCGACGTGCCGCTGGGTCAGGTGCCTCAACGGTCATTGCATGGGGCAGGGAAGCAGACGTGCTGCAGCGTTTGTGCCGCGGGGAATCGATAGGGACCTTTCTGGTTGCGCAAACTCAAAAAACACAAGCTCGCAAGCAGTGGATCGCCGACCACCTGCAGCTGCGCGGATCGGTCACGGTGGATGCAGGCGCCGTGACCAAACTGCTGCACGAGGGCAAAAGCCTGTTGCCGATCGGCATGACCGGGGTCGAAGGGGAGTTCTCGCGTGGCGATGTGATTGCCGTGCGGGAGTCGAATGGTCAGGAGATTGCGCGCGGGCTGGCCAACTATTCCAGTTTCGAAGCCCGTCTCATGTGCCGCAAGCCATCGGGTGAGTTGGAGCGATTGCTGGGTTATGTGGCCGAGCCCGAAATGCTGCACCGGGACAATTTGGTCCTGACCCGGTAGCAGTCGTGTTGGACGCGGCTACTTGTCGTCCAGCATAGGGCGCTTCAAATTGGCGATGATCGCGGAGGCCGACCGGGAAGAGGGAGCCCTGCCGTCGCACACTCCTTGATGCGCGATGGCCAGCGCATGCAACGAAGGCTGGTTATCGCGCAAGGGTTTCCATTGCGGGTCTTCGATCGCGCGCCAACTGCCGGTCGCCCCATGGCGCGCGTAGACTTTCACCTGCCCGGTCTGGCAGCGAATGCCTTCATAACTCGCATTGACATTGCCGCTGGGGGACGTGGCCACCACCACATAGCGAACTATCCCGTCATCGGTGACACGCAGCGTGTCTGGGTCGACCCCCAACTTCAGTGACACGTAGCGC
>JBDSXE010000032.1:0-3102 GCA_039926325.1 Paracoccaceae bacterium
GAAAGTAATTCAATTTCATGAAACAAAATATTTCCTACCCGTACCAGCACTGTGACTACACAATCGCTGGTCGCAGCCTACCTGCCTGCAACGCAACGTGAGTTTTTGGTTCCAGAAACAGAATGGAACGACGTTAATAAACCGTTCAGCTAGGTGTCAGCTTGTCCAGCTATCCCCCGCCACAAGCGGACGGATCACCCTGTGGCAAGCCTGCGGCGGCGAATTGACCGGAAGTGCAGACAAGCAAAAGGTTGAAAATCATGACAATAAGAACAAAATACAGCGGGCTACAAATGAGCCTGCACTGGATGACGGCTGCGTTGATCGCCGGCAACTACTTTATCAGCGAGGGAATGCCGGAGGCCCTGGATGCAAGGATGAACGGCCAGACCATCGGCGGCCTCGTACCATCATTCCACGTCTGGGCCGGTTCGGCACTGCTGGTGATTGTTCTATTGCGGCTTGCCACCCGGCTGATCTCAGGTGCCCCACACGAACACGCTATCGGTTGGATGGCAAATTTGGCGAACCTGACGCATTGGGTGCTTTACGGTTTGATGATCGCAGTCCCGACACTGGGCGTAGCTGCCTGGTTCTTTGGCGTGGATCAGGCGGCCGATTTGCATGTGCTGGTAATGAACATCATGATGATATTGATCCTCGGCCATGCCGCGATGGCGATCTTCCATCATTATGTGCTGAAGGACGGACTACTTGGCCGGATATTGCCGATTGCATGATGTCGGGCAAAATCGGTCTGCGCTGCAACCTGGGCCTAATCTGCGACTAAAGGATCTGGAACGGCGGCAGCGCAGACTTTTTTGCTGGGGTGCCGTGGGTGGGACTGGATTCCAGATCTGTCAGGATCGGGCAATCCGGACGGTCGTCGCCGTGGCACGCATGGGCAAGATGCGCCAATATGCGTGCCATATCCTCCATCTCGGCGATCTTCTGGCGCAGGCCCGCGACTTGCGCCAGAGCCAGCCGTTTTACGTCACCGCTGGCACGGCTGCGGTCACGCCACAGCGCAAGAAGTTCGGCAATCCGCCCGACCGAAAAGCCAAGGTCGCGGGCGCGGCGGACAAATCGCAGCATTTGCAGGTCTTTCGGCTCATAAAACCGATAGCCCGAGGCGGTTCGCCCAACGATAGGGATCAGGCCGATTTCCTCGTAATACCGGATCATCTTGGCGGATACGCCCGAGGCTTTGGCAGCGTCACCGATGTTCATGTCAGAACCTCCGTTGGGTGGGCGCACGAAATTCGTCAGGGGAACCGCCACCTTCACACCTTCCGGGGGTGCAGCACAATGTGGGCTTCCCATCACGGGAAGGTCAAGCCGAGTTTCTTTTTCCTGCCCCTTGACCTTCCAACGCTGGGAAGCCCTATCTCTTGTGGCATGAAGACAAATCCAAGAAGCAATATCAGGGGTCGTTGACCATGCTTTCCATGAACCGTCGCGGCTTTCTGGCCATTTCCACGGGTCTTTGCGCGCTGCCGCTGGTCTCGCGCCACGTATTTGCCGGACCTGCCGCGATGACGCTCGACATCGTGTCACGGACAATCGAGGTTAAAGGTCGCGCCGCCAAGGTCTGGGGGCTGACCAATGCCAACGGCCAAAACGGCTTGGTGCTGGAACCCGGTCAGCGGTTTGCGGTCGATCTGACCAACCGGACCGATATCGAGACGCTGATCCACTGGCATGGTCAGATTCCACCGAACGAACAGGATGGCGTGCCTAACATGCCGCGGGCTATGCTGAAACCCGGTGAGATGCGATCCTATGACTACGCGGCGCGTCCGGGCACGCACTGGATGCATGCCCATATTCCGGATCAGGAAGTAGGCCTGCTGGCAGCCCCGCTCATCGTCCGGTCGGCGCAGGATTTGACGGCGGACCGACAGGACGTGACGATGTTCCTGCACGATTTCTCGTTCCGAAGCCCGGCGGAGGTGCTGTCGATCATCACTTCGGGGGCCTCAGCAGGCGGCATGCCCGGAATGACCATGCCGGGCAGCGGCATGGATGGAATGGACATGTCGGGCAGCGACATGTCGGGAATGACCATGTCGGGGACTGGCGGCATGGCGATGGACCTGAACGACTTTGATTTCGATGCCTATCTGGTCAACGACCGCACGCTGGATGACCCCGACGTGGTTCAGGTCGACAAGGGCGGGTTGGTGCGAGTGCGGATCGTCAACGCCGCGGCGGCTACCGTGTTCTGGATCGACACCGGCGCGCTTGACGCGGTGATTGTGGCGGTGGACGGCGAAGATGTGAAGCCATTCAAAGGCCACAGGTTCGGCATTGCGATGGGCCAGCGCATGGACATCGAACTGACTGTGCCCTTGGACGGTGGTGCATTTCCGATACTCGCGCTGCGCGAGGGCACGACGGATCGCACCGGCTTGATCCTTGCGACGGCAGGCGCTGAGATTGCCAAGATCGGTGGGACCAGCGACACTGCCGCCCTCGCCTTCGGCGCCGATACGGTACAAGAGTCATCACTGCGCGCCACTGTGCCCGTGGCGGATCGTCCTACGGCCCGGCAGGTGACGTTGATGCTGGCGGGTTCGATGTCGCCCTACGTCTGGACGATCAACGGCCAAACCTTGGCAACGCATATCCCGGTAGAAGCAAAAACCGGCGAACGGGTAGAGATAACCTTTCACAATATGTCGATGATGTCGCATCCAATGCACCTGCACGGCCACAAGTTTCAGGTGGTTGAATTCGGCGGCCAACGGTTCGCCGGCGCATTGCGGGACACGGTTCTGGTGCCACCGATGGCTGCCGTGACCGTAGCACTGGATGCAGGAGAGGCGGCAAGCTGGATGCTGCATTGCCATCACATGGCGCATCTGGCCACCGGAATGATGACGACCTTGGCCGTCACGGCTTAATGGACTTATGACAAAGCAGATCGTGTAAAAGGGAATCGTCTGCCTGCATGATCCACATCAACCCCGTACCCCGCAGGTCCGAATACAATCATCCTGCGCTTGTTTCCCAAGAGGAACCGATATGACCAGCCAAGATCACACCGCAAAGATGCCCGCGTCTGAAGGTCGAGCGATGGACGCGGGGCCAGCTCCTGCG
>JBDSXE010000033.1:0-7228 GCA_039926325.1 Paracoccaceae bacterium
ACGATTTCATGGACGAAGACGAATACAACGATCTGATCGGCTGAACTTGCCTTCCCGAAACCTGCGCCCCCGAATTTTCTGCGAAAATTCAAGTTATGCCTCGCCGTGAGTTTTCGCAGAAAATTCGTGGGCGTGGCCAGAATGCGGAGCTTTCCATGACTTTTACGCCCGTTGACTACAACCCCTACGACTTTGCCAATCGCCGCCATATCGGGCCTTCGCCGGATGAGATGGCAGAGATGCTGACGGCTGTCGGCGTGACTTCGCTGGAGCAGTTGATTGGCGAGACGGTGCCTGCGTCGATCCGGCAGAAAAAGCAGCTTGGCTGGGCGCCGTTGTCGGAGCAGGACTTGCTGGCGCGGATGCGGGTGGTGGCGGGGCGAAACAAGGTGATGACCTCGCTTATTGGGCAAGGGTATTATGGCACTTTCACGCCGCCTGCGATCCAGCGGAATATCTTTGAGAATCCGGCGTGGTACACGGCTTACACGCCGTATCAGCCCGAGATCGCGCAGGGTCGGCTGGAAGCGTTGCTGAACTATCAGACGATGGTGGCGGATTTGACCGGGTTGCCGGTGGCGAATGCGAGCCTGCTGGACGAGGCTACGGCGGCGGCGGAGGCGATGACGATGGCGGAACGCTGCGCCAAGTCGAAGGCGCGGGCGTTCTTTGTTGACCGCTTTTGCCATCCCCAGACCATCGCCGTGATCCGCACGCGGGCGCAGCCGCTGGGCATCCAGATTATCGAGGATGTGGTGGAGAACCTTGATCCTTCGAAGGTGTTCGGGGCGATTTTCCAGTATCCGGGCAGCTATGGGCATGTGCGGGATTTTACGGCCGAAATCAGCGCCTTGCATGGCGCGAAGGCGATTGCGGTGGTGGCGACGGACCTGCTGGCGCTGTGCATGTTGAAAGAACCCGGTGCGATGGGCGCGGACATTGCGGTGGGGTCATCGCAAAGGTTTGGCGTGCCGCTGGGCTATGGCGGGCCGCATGCGGCGTTTTTCGCCTGCAGGGATGACATCAAGCGGCAGATGCCGGGGCGGATCGTCGGCGTGTCGGTCGATGCGCGGGGCAACAAGGCGTACCGGCTGTCGTTGCAGACGCGGGAGCAGCATATCCGGCGCGAGAAGGCGACGTCGAACGTGTGCACGGCGCAGGCTTTGCTGGCTGTGATGGCGAGCATGTACGGCGTGTTCCACGGGCCGAAGGGGCTGAGGGCGATTGCTGAGCGGGTGCATTTCATGACCAACCGGCTGGCGCGGGCGTTGAAGGCGGCGGGGGCGAAAGTGTCGCCCAAGGCGTTCTTTGACACGATCACGGTCGAAGTTGGCGTCGGGCAGGCCGGTATTCTTGCAGCCGCGCGGCAAGAGGGGTTGAATTTTCGCAAGATCGGATCGGACCGGGTTGGGATTTCTCTGGACGAGACGATTGACGAAAAGGTGCTGGTTCGGGTGTTGAAGGCGTTCGGGATTGAGGGTGTGCCGCCGCACCGCGCGAGCTTGGGCTTTCCCGAGGCGCAGTTGCGGGTGACGGAGTTCATGACCCATCCGGTGTTCCACATGAACCGGGCCGAGTCGGAAATGATGCGCTATATGCGCCGTCTGAGCGACCGCGATCTGGCGCTGGACCGGGCGATGATCCCCTTGGGGTCTTGCACGATGAAGCTGAACGCGGCGGCGGAGATGATGCCGCTATCGTGGCCGGAGTTCAGCAGCCTGCACCCGTTTGCGCCGATGGATCAAACGCTTGGCTACCGCGAGGCGATTGCCGATCTGTCGGAAAAGCTGTGCGAGATTACCGGGTATGATGCATTCTCGATGCAGCCCAACAGTGGCGCGCAAGGCGAATATGCGGGTTTGCTGACCATCCAAGCCTATCATCGGTCAAGGGGCGAGGGGCATCGGCGGGTTTGTCTGATCCCGGTGTCGGCGCATGGCACCAATCCGGCGAGCGCGCAGATGGCGGGTATGGATGTGGTCGTTGTTGGCGGGATGCCGAATGGCGACGTTGATCTGGAGGATTTCGGGCGCAAGGCGGCGGCGGCGGGGGGTAAGCTTGCGGCCTGCATGATCACGTATCCGTCGACGCATGGCGTGTTTGAGGAGACGGTGAGCGAGATTTGCCGGATTACCCACGAGCATGGCGGGCAGGTCTATCTGGACGGTGCCAACATGAACGCAATGGTCGGGCTGGTGAAGCCGGGGGAGGTTGGGTCGGACGTTTCGCACCTGAACCTGCACAAGACCTTTGCCATTCCGCATGGCGGCGGTGGGCCCGGGATGGGGCCGATTGGCGTGAAGGCACATCTGGCACCGTTCCTGCCTAGTAACCCGGAGACGGGGTTGGAGGGCGCGGTTTCGGCGGCTGCGTTCGGGTCGGCGTCAATCTTGCTGATCAGTTGGGCCTATTGCCTGATGATGGGCGGTGAGGGGCTGACCCAGGCGACACGGGTGGCGATTTTGAACGCCAACTACATCGCGGCGCGGTTGAAGGGGGCCTATCCGGTGCTGTTCATGGGCAACCGGGGGCGCGTGGCGCATGAGTGTATTCTGGACACGCGGCCCTTTGCCGAGGTTGGGGTGACGGTGGACGACATTGCCAAGCGGTTGATCGACAATGGTTTCCATGCGCCTACGATGTCTTGGCCCGTGGCGGGGACGTTGATGGTGGAGCCGACTGAGTCTGAGACCAAGGCGGAGATTGATCGGTTCATCACGGCGCTGCTGGCGATCCGCACGGAGATCGCGGCGGTGGAGAAGGGGGAGATTTCGTCAGAGGATTCACCGCTGCGGCACGCGCCGCATACAGTGGAGGATCTGGTGGCGGATTGGACTCGGGCGTATCCGCGCGAGCAGGGGTGCTTTCCGCCGGGGGCGTTCCGGGTAGACAAGTATTGGCCGCCGGTAGGCCGGGTGGACAATGTGTTTGGCGACCGGAATCTGATCTGCATTTGCCCGCCGTTGGAGAGTTACATGGCGGCGGCGGAGTGAACTTGGGATTTTGGTTTTGGCGACAAGGGTGGAGCCTCCGGCGGGGATATTTGGGAAAAGATGAAATCGGAGTGGCGTTGACTTCGGTGGACTGGGCCGGATAGCTGCGCCGCATGCGGGAACTTGTGAAATCGACGTTTTGGGACGGGTTGTTGACGGCGGTGCCCTTGATATTGGGGTATCTGCCGATTGCATTCTCGTTTGGGGTGGCGGCGACGCGGTCGGGGTTGTCGATGGCGGAGGCGTTTGCGCTGTCGCTGATCATCTTTGCCGGGGCGGCGCAGTTTCTGGCGCTGGTGCTGATTGCGGGCGGCGCACCGTTGGCGGTGGCGGCGTTTACGCTGGTGGCGATGAATTTGCGGCATGTGCTGTACGGACCGGCGCTGATGAAGCGGGTTGGCGCGGATGCCAGCAAGCGCCATGCGTGGGCGTGGTCGTTCATGCTGACGGACGAGGTGTTTGGCGCGGCTTTGGGGGCGCTGGCGCGGGGCCGCGCGTTCTCAGAACCGTTCATGTCTGGGCTGGGGATCGGGGCCTACGGCGCGTGGCTGGCGGGGACGGCAGTCGGCGCTTATGCCGGGGCCGGCGCGTTGGATGGCTGGCCGGCGGTGAGTGCGGGGCTGGGGTTCATGCTGCCGGCGTTGTTTCTGGCGTTGCTGTTGTCGATCTTGCAGCGCGCGCAACTGCCGGTGATTGCGGTGGCCGGCGTGGCGGTGGTGGTGGTCACGTTGCTGTGGTCGGGGACAGCAGGATTGCTGGCGGGGATGATCGCCGGGGCAGTCGCGGGTGTGATGGGGTTGGGACGGCATGCGAAGTGAAGTTCTGATACTCGCGCTGATCGTGGGCGCTTGCACCTGGGCGTTCCGGTATCTGCCGCTGCGGGCGGATTTGAAGGATTTGAAGCCGGACGGCGCGCTGGCGCGGTTTCTGGCGGCGACTGGGCCTGCTGCGATTGCAACGCTGTTCGTGGCGGAAGTGATGCCACTTTTGAAGCTGCCGTTAACCGGGCTGGTGCCGCTGGTGGCAGGGGTCGCGGCGGTGGTTGGCGTGTTTGTCTGGCGCAAGTCCGCGGTGCTGGCGACGTTGGCGGGATCAGCGGCTTACGGGATCGCATTCGCGCTGTTAGGGTAGCGAAATGTCCGATATCGAACCCACGCGCTGGTCGCGACTTTCACTGGCGCAGCAGTTCGCGCTGTTGGGCGGACTGGTCATGCTGGTGGCCACGGCAGTCGTCGGGTTCTGGGTGTCGGGCCGCATCGAGGATGTGGTGGTACGGAACACTGCCAACGCGACGGCGCTGTACATGGAAAGCTTCATAGCGCCTCTGTCGCAGGATTTGGCGACCGAGGACCATCTGTCGCCCGAGAACCTGAATGCTTTGGAGCGGTTGCTGGATGAAACTCCGCTGGGGCAGCGGGTCATGTCGTTCAAGATTTGGGTGAAAGGGGCGAAGGTGATCGCCTCGTCTGATCCGGCGATTGTGGGCAAGACCTTTGTGCCGACTGAACATCTGCGCGGGGCTTGGGCCGGGCAAGTGCAGGCCGATTTCAACGATCTGGGCGACAAGGAAAACGAGGCGGAGCAGGAGTTGAACCTGCCGCTGTTGGAGATTTATGCGCCGATCCGCGAGCGGAGTTCGGGGAATATCATTGCGGTGGCGGAGTTCTACGAAATCGGCACGCAGCTGAAGGCCGATCTGGTCAAGGCGCGGCTGACGTCATGGGCGGCAGTGGCGCTGGTGATGGCGGCGATATGGGGGTGTCTGTTTGCGGTGGTGCTGCGCGGCAGTCGGACGATTGACCGGCAGGTGGTGGACCTGACCGAGATGTCGGCGCGGAATGTGACGCTGCGGCTCCGTGTGCAAGGCGCGGCTGCGCGGTTTTCGGCGCTGAACGACCAGACGCTGCGGCGGATTGGCGCGGATTTGCACGACGGCCCGGCGCAACTTATGGGCTTTGCGGCGCTGCGGCTGGATGCTTTGCGGAAAGAGGCGGGAGAACAGGCGTTGGGCGAGATCGACGCGATCGAGAAAGCGGTGAAAGAGGCGATACAAGAGATCCGCAATATCTCTCGTGGGGTATCGCTGCCGGATATTGACCGGCGGCCGCTGCTGGACGTGTTGCACGGGCTGGTGGACGCGCATGCGGCGCGGACGGGCAGCGAGGTGACGTTTCGGGCCGATCTGGGCGGTGATGCGCCGCTGCCGCTGGCGGTGCGGTTGTGCGTGGGGCGGGTGGTGCAAGAGGGGCTGACGAACGCGTGGCGCCATGCGGGTGGTGTGGGGCAAGAGGTGATGATCGTGCGGGACGGCGATGTGTTGCGGGTGACGGTGCGCGATGCTGGTGCGGGGCTACCGGCAGCAACGGGGCCCGAGGATGGCTATGGGCTGGGGCTGGCCGGGCTTGCGGGGCGGGTCGAGAGCTTGGGCGGGCAGTTGAATTTGCGGAACCGCGCCGATGGCGTGACCGGGACGGAGCTGGCGATGGTGATTGATCTGAGGGGCGTGGAATGACCGACGTGATCCGGATTGTGCTGGCGGACGATCATCCGATCTACCGTGACGGTCTGGCCCGCAGTCTGGGCGATGCCGGGGATATTCAGGTGGTGGGCGAAGCCAGTGACGGCGAGGCGGCGGCAGAGGTAGTGCTGCGAGAGCGCCCTCATGTGGTGCTGTTGGATATCTCCATGCCGAAGGGTGGTGGCATCGGTGCGTTGGCGCGGATCATGCAGATGGACGTGCCGCCGCGGGTTGCGATGCTGACGGCGTCCGAGGCCGACGACGACCTGATGCAAGCGATCAAGCTTGGGGCGCAGGGCTATATCCTGAAGGGGGTTGGCGCTGGAGAGTTGGTCGATCTGGTGCGCGAACTGGCGGCGGGGCGATCCTATGTATCGCCGGGTCTGGCGGGGCGGTTGCTGGTGGCGATGCGGCGGCGGGATGCTGTGGCGGTGAACCCGCTGGACGAGTTGTCCAAGCGCGAGGAGGATATTCTGAAGCTGGTGGCACTGGGCAAAAGCAACCGCGAGGTTGGTGAGGCGCTGGAGTTGCAGGAAAAGACGGTGAAGCACTACATGACCTCAATCCTGCAGAAATTGCAGGTGAGAAACCGGGTCGAGGCGGCGATGCTGGCGCGCGAACACCTGAAACCGTGAGGCACTGATTGGGGCGTGCAGGAGGGCTGGCCCCGCGCCAATGCCTTGACAATTCGGGGCCATTCCGCGAAAAGTCCTGCGTCTGGGGCAATAGCTCAGTTGGGAGAGCGTATCGTTCGCAATGATAAGGTCAGGGGTTCGATCCCCCTTTGCTCCACCAGACAGCCTGCCAGTCAACGGAATTGTAAATGAGTTTGCCGCCGGGAATAGGCGGGAATTTCGGGGGCGCTTCCGGGGCAGGTGTGGCGATCACCCCTCCCAGTAGTACCCCACGCCGCGGCTGGTTTTCAGGGCCCTGATCCCGTAGGCGCGGATGCGTTTGACGTGGGTGTCAATGGCGCGGTCGCTGGCTTCTTCACCTGCGCCCATTGCGTCCATGATTTGCGCGCGGCTCCGCACAAAGCCGGGGCGGGCCGAGAGGTAATAGATGATGTCGAATTCTGCTCTGGTGGGCCGGACCGTGATTTTGCCTTGCGTGATGGTGCGGCAGTCTGGATCAACAAAGACGGAAGGGATGCGCTGTACATTCCTTTCCAATGCGAAGTTGTTGCTGGTATTCATTCTGTCCCCTTTTGCCTTTTGGCACTCCGAAATAGACCCTACACGGTGATTTTCAACCACCGATTTGGCCCTAGCCGGATGCGACGTTGCGCGTCCAGTGGTTGCGGACCAGGTATCATTCGAAGCATCGAAATTCGCCTCACCCCGAGTGCTTTACAGTAATACCTATGTTGGAGTCGGTTGTCACACCTACCCACTGCGGGACAGGCATGGTTCCGCCCATTGGGGTGGGATTTACGCCGACGTCGACCTGTAGTGTTTTCGGGCGCCAAGCCCAGACATTTGTGGCATTTATGCGGCGGCTTGTAAGCAATTGAGTTTTATGGGTTCATGCCGCGCTGTGGCGGGCGGTCTTCTGCAAAGGGAGGTGTTGGCTGGTGAAACTGCAACTGGAAATTGGGCGGCGTGTTTACGCCAACCGCTTGACCGGAACAACCCAAAGCTGCACAAGTGTATGGATTGCGATCGCGTTCGCAGTTGCAGAAATTTGGGGCACGCCATTTCGGGAATCGGATTGACGA
>JBDSXE010000034.1:0-8676 GCA_039926325.1 Paracoccaceae bacterium
GACAGGCATCGCGCCTGCCGAGAGGAGTTTTCGCCGATGGTGAGTGTTTCTGCGATTGCGCTAATCGCGACCCGAATCCGCAGCAATTGGTGCAACGAAAAAGGATGCAAATCGGGCTTGGGGTAACGTGGGGTAACAAGCAATACTTGGCCTCGTCCATCCCAACTGATTGATTTTCTGAAGATTTATGGTGCTGCAAGAGAGGATTGAACTCTCGACCTCTCCCTTACCAAGGGAGTGCTCTACCACTGAGCTACTGCAGCGCCGGGGTGCCGCGAAGGGGTCGCCTTCGGACGTGGCGGGTGATTAGACGCAAAGCGGCGGGCTTGCAAGGGTAAATTGGCCATGTGAACTGGACCCTTCGCACACCTTGGGTTATGGAGGACGCCATGGACCGGGCGCCGCCATCCGACGCGAGCAAGGCTGAAAAACTCACGCGCGGCAGAGTGCGCGAGAGCAGGCTGAAGGTTGCGCTCAAGGCCAATATGGCAAAGCGAAAAGCCCAGGTGCGGGCACGATCAGGTACCCAAACGACGGGCACCCAAACGGCTGGCGAGACCGGCCCCGAAGAAAACGAAGGCTGAGGGCAGATGGATTCGATACTTGTCAGGGGCAACGGGGCTTTGTCGGGCGCAATTCCGATTGCGGGGGCCAAGAACGCCTGCCTTACGCTGATGCCCGCGACATTGCTGTCGGATGAGCCTTTGACGCTGACCAACGCGCCGCGGCTGTCTGATATCGCCACGATGACGCAGCTATTGCAGTCTTTGGGCGCAGAAGTTGCATCATTGCAGGACGGGCTAGTCCTGGCGATGTCGTCGCATGGCATTTCCAACCACACCGCTGACTACGACATCGTCCGCAAGATGCGCGCCTCGATCCTGGTGCTGGGGCCACTGCTCGCGCGGGACGGCCATGCGGTAGTGTCTCTGCCGGGTGGCTGTGCCATTGGCGCGCGCCCCGTCGACTTGCACCTGAAAGCCCTAGAGGCGTTGGGGGCGGAGCTGGATCTGCGCGACGGCTACGTCCATGCCAAGGCGATTGGTGGGCGGCTGAAGGGCGGCGTGGTGGAGTTTCCGTTCGTGTCGGTCGGGGCCACGGAAAACACGCTGATGGCGGCGACTTTGGCAAAGGGAACGACCGTGATCCGCAATGCCGCGCGGGAGCCGGAAATTGTCGATTTGGCTCGTTGTTTGCGGAAGATGGGCGCGCAGATTGATGGCGAGGGCACTTCGACCATCACCATTCAGGGCGTGGACCGGCTGCATGGGGCGACGCATCCGGTGGTGACTGACCGGATCGAGCTGGGGACTTACATGTTGGTTCCGGCGATCTGCGGTGGCGAAATCGAGTGCATTGGCGGACGTCTGGATCTGGTTGGCGCGTTTGCAGAGCGGCTGGACGCGGCGGGCATTTCGGTGACGGAAACGGAGCGGGGGTTGAAGGTTGCGCGCAAGAACGGGCGGGTAAGGGCGGTCGATGTGACGACGGCGCCTTTCCCCGGTTTTCCGACGGATTTGCAGGCGCAGATGATGGCGCTGTTGTGCACGGCGGATGGAGTGTCGGTGCTGGACGAAAAGATTTTCGAAAACCGCTTCATGCACGCGCCGGAACTGATCCGGATGGGCGCGCATATTGATGTACATGGCGGCACGGCGCGAGTGACTGGTGTGGACAAGCTGCGCGGGGCACGGGTCATGGCAACCGATTTGCGCGCTTCGGTCTCGTTGATCCTTGCCGGCTTGGCGGCAGAGGGCGAAACGGTGGTGAGCCGGGTTTACCATCTGGATCGCGGCTATGAGCGTGTCGAAGAAAAGCTGCGGGCCTGTGGGGCACAGATTGAACGGATCAAAGCATGAATGACGCTCGGTTCGAGGATGGCGCTGAGAATCCGCTTCGGTTGATCGCTGAGGATGCCGAGGGGCTTTCGGTCTTGTCTGCCTTATTGCAGGACGCTGTGTTTCCGATCACCGAGATGAGTTTCGCGCCCAAGCGCCGGCGTTTTGCGCTGCTGCTGAACCGGTTCCGCTGGGAAGATCGCGATGCGGCAGAGCGGGCCAAGCGTCGGTACGAGCGGGTGCAAAGCCTGCTGGTGTTCGAGGATGTGCTGTCGGTGCAGTCGCAGGGGATCGACCGTGGCGCTGCGGATACTGTGTTGTCGGTGCTGTCGATAGTATTCGTGGCAGGCGAAGACGGCACTGGGCGGGTTGAGCTGGTTCTAGCGGGCGATGGCGCGATTGCCTTGCAGGTCGAGGCGCTGGATGCCACGTTGCGCGACGTATCAAGGCCGTACATCGCGCCTTCGGGCCATGCGCCGCAACATGAGGGGAACTGAGATGGGTCGGCTGGACGGCAAACGGGCACTGGTGACGGCGGCTGGGCAGGGCATTGGGCGGGCAACCGCGCTGATGATGGCGCGTGAAGGTGCCAAGGTCTTGGCGACCGACGTGAATGAAAAGGCGTTGGCGGAACTGGCGGCGGCGGGGCTGGAGACGCGGGTTTTGAACGTGCGTGATCCGGCCTCGATTGCAAGCGCGGTTGCGGCAGCGGGGAGCATCAACGTGCTGTTCAACTGCGCGGGGTTTGTGGCGGCTGGAACGATCCTTGACTGCGACGAGGATCAGTGGGCGTTCAGTATGGATCTGAACATGACGGCCATGTACCGCATGTGCAAATCGTTTCTGCCGGTGATGATTGCAGGGGGCGGTGGCAGCATCGTAAACATGGCCTCGGTCGCAGGATCGGTGATTGCGGCACCCGATAGGTTTGTCTACGGAGCGACCAAGGCAGGTGTGATCGGGCTGACCAAAAGCATCGCCGCAGACTTTGTCGGCAAGGGTATCCGGGCCAATGCGATCTGTCCGGGCACGGTCGAAAGCCCCTCGCTGGATCAGCGGTTGCGGGACACCGGCGATTACGAGGGGGCCAAGAAGTCCTTCATTGCGCGCCAGCCGATTGGTCGGATCGGGCAGCCGGACGAAATTGCGGCGCTAGTGGTCTATCTGGCCAGCGACGAATCAAGCTACACCACCGGGGTCGCGCATGTGATCGACGGCGGCTGGGCCAACATCTGAGGAGATGAGATGAAACTTCTGCGTCATGGGCCTTCGGGGTCCGAGAAACCGGGTCTGATGCATTCGGACGGGACCATTCGTGACCTGTCGAATGTGGTGGCCGATATCGGTGGTGCCGCTTTGTCCGACGCCGGTTTGCAGGCCATCCGCGCCGCTGATCCGGCCAAGCTGCCGGTTGTGGCGGCTGGAACGCGGCTGGGGCCCTGCGTGACGGGGACCGGCAAGTTCATCTGCATCGGCTTGAACTATGCCGACCACGCCGCTGAATCCGGCATGCAGGTTCCGCCAGAGCCGGTGATTTTCATGAAGGCCACCTCTGCGATCTGCGGGCCGAACGATCCGATCATCATACCCCGCACCTCGGTCAAGACCGACTGGGAGGTTGAACTGGCGGTCGTGATCGGGACGAAGGCGAAGTATGTTTCCGAAGCTGATGCGATGGATCACGTCGCGGGTTTTGCGATCACCAACGATGTGTCGGAGCGGGCGTTTCAGACTGAGCGTTCGGGTCAGTGGACCAAGGGAAAATCCTGCGACAACTTTGGCCAGATCGGGCCGTGGCTGGTGACGCGGGACGAGGTTGGTGATCCGCAGAACCTGCCGATGTGGTTGCGCGTCAACGGCGCTACTGAGCAGGACGGGTCGACCAAGACGATGGTTTACGGCGTCAAGTTTCTGGTCAGCTATCTGAGCCAGTTCATGACTTTGCATCCGGGTGATGTGATCTCGACCGGCACTCCTCCGGGTGTCGGGATGGGGAAAAAGTCGCCACGGTACCTGAAGGCTGGCGATGTGGTGGAGCTGGGGATTCAAGGTTTGGGTTCGCAGCGTCAGGACGTGATCGCGGACTGAACCTGCCGCAAGTTAGGGAAAAGGCCGGGTGTCCAGATATGGACACCCGGCCTTTTTGTTTGTTTTCAGTGGGTTAATTGTCAGAATTTACCTGATATTCAGGCTTTTGCGCCTTCGTGCTGCCAGCTTTTATACACCACCTCCAGACTGTACCCGTCCGGATCAAAGACGTTGGCGGCGTAATACCTTGGGTCGTAGTACAGCCGCGCGCCGGGTTTGCCGTTGTCGGTGGCACCGGCTGTCATCGCGGCGGCGTGGAAGGCGTTCACCTGTGCTTCGCTATCGGCAATGATGCCAATGTGGGCTGCGTGGGCGTCGGCCTGACCCGCGCGCAGCCAGAAAAAGATCCGACCGTTCTTGCCGAAACCCTTCAGGTCCGGGTGCCCCTCTGGTCCGTCCTTGCCGTCGAAATCGTGGGCGTGGACGATGCCCAAGGGGCTGAATGCAGCCTCGTAAAACGCGATGGACCGGGTAAGGTCGGTGACGGTTATGAAAACGTGATCCAGCAAATCGTCACCTGTTTTGGCTCAGTTTACGCGGGCAGGTCCATCATTCTGGTGAAGATTTCGTGCCGGACGTCGAGCAGTGTTTCGTTTGTCGCAGGCGCGGGTCCACACAGGTAGGCCATGACCGAAGCGGGGACGTTTGTGGGCACCAGTTTGTCTTGCGGTATCTGGCTGATCGGGTTCAGACCGGAGGCACGGATTTTGGCTTGCATGGCGGTGTCGGTCGGCGGGATGCCGAGGAAGAATATCTTCAGCCCCTCACGACCCAGTTCCAGCGCCATCATGCGTGTCAACATCTGCATACCGGCCTTGGTGGAGCAGTAGGCAGTCCACCCCTCCATCGCGGTGGTCGCCGCCCCGGTGCCCGCGTTCAGGATCGTGCCTTTTGACGCCCGTAGCAAGGGCAGCGCGGCGATGACCATGCGGTGAACGCCCATGACGTTGACGGCAAACGCCGGGGCAAGGTCATCGGTGGCGATCTCTGCCAAGGGGCCAATGGGGTTGATCACGCCGGCGTTGTTGACCAGCACGTCAAGGCGGCCGCGTTCGGCGGTGATTCGAGCAATGGCCGAATCGACATCGGCCTGGTTGGTCACGTCCAGCTTCAGTTGGGTGACGCCAGATGGCAGGTCTTCGACACTTTCGACCGGATAGACGCCAGCGTAAACCGTGGCACCTTTTTGGTGAAGGATTCTAACGAGTTCCGCGCCGATGCCTTTGCCTGCGCCGGTGACGAGGATGGTGCGACCGGCAAGATCCGGCACGGGAACGGGGGCGAGGTTGAACATATGAGTTGACCCTTGGCTGTTAGCGTTGTTAATTGGCCTGACCAATTATCGTGGGCTGGCCGCCCTGTCAAAACAATAAGGCCAAAAACGCGCCGGGGGGAGACTATGACGAAAATTGCTCGGATCGAACCGATCCCGATTGAATATCCCGATCCGAATGACTTCGGAACCATCCGGCGCACCGTGCTGGTGCGGGTCGAAACTACTGACGGCGTGGTCGGCTGGGGCGAGTGCATCGCCATGTGGCCGGAGGCGTGCAAGGCCGTGGCGACCGTGATCAGCGGCGGGTTCCTGCCGCTGCTGGACGGCCATCTGGCAGAGGATATCGAGGGCGCCTGGGTCAAGATGCGCCGCCATGTGTTCTGGTATGGCGAAGGCGGCATCGCGTCATTTGCAATCTCTGGCATCGATATGGCGCTGTGGGACATTCGCGGCAAGGTGGCTGGCAAGCCGCTGTACGAGCTGTTGGGCGGGTTGAAGAAGGACCGTCTGCTGGCCAATGCGTCGGCACATGTGAACAAGAAAGGCGAGGCGGCTTGTGTCGCGGAGGTCGAGGGCTTTTTCGCCGCTGGTTTCCGGTCAACCAAGCTGGGGTTCGCCAAGAAGGGCGAAAGCAACATCGGCGGCGATCCAGAGGTGGACGTGTCGTTCATCCGCGCGCTGCGGTCTGCCTTGGGGACAGACGCCGGGATATTGGTGGACATCGGCAATGGTGTGCGTTGGGATGTCGAAACGGCGATTTCGGTCGCCAACCAGATGCACGATCTGGGCATCGGCTGGTATGAAGAGCCGCTGTATCCGACCGACGATGCGGGCTACCGCGAATTGCGGGCGCATACCGGAGTACGGCTGGCGTCTGGCGAGCGGGAGTTTACCGTTGCAGGCTATCGGCGGCAGATGGAATTCGTGCAGGCGATCGACGTCTACGGTGTCGATCCCGCGCGGGTCGAGGGGATCACCGGGTTTGTGCAGGTCGATGCGTTGTGCAGCAAGTACCGCAAAGTGATTAACGCCCACGCTTGGTCAACGGCAATCACGACGGCTGCTTCGTTGCACCTTTCGTTGGCATCGCCAAACTCGGAAGTGTTCGAATTTAAGCCGTTCCCGGTCGTGGTGCAGGACGAACTGGTGGCCGAAAAGCTGTGGCACAAGGATGGCTGGGCCTATCCGATCACCGGACCGGGCTTGGGCATTGTGGTGCAGGAAGCAGTCGTAAGACGGTTGGCGATGCAATGAAACGCTATGGCCTGACGCAACCGACCGAGGAGGATATCCGCAAAGGCGGATTTTCGACGCCGTGGGATGCGCCGATGATCCCGCCGTTTCCGTTCCGGTTTCGCAATGCCGAAGTGATGACGCTGTACTGGCGCACCGACCCCGAAGCGATGGCGTTTCTGTTACCGCCTCCGTTGAAGGCAGAGGGCGACGTGGCGTGCGTCCATATCTACAAGATGAACGACACCGACTGGCTGGGGCCGTATGCCGAGGCGAATGTGATGTTTGGCGCATCCTTGGGGGATCGGCACGGGGCGTATTCGCCCTATCTGGTGCTGTCGTCCGACATCGGCGTGGCGCATGGGCGGGAGGTTCATGGCCAGCCGAAAAAGCTGGGGCTGCCGTCATTGGAAATGCGCGGCGATCTGATGGTGGGGCGTGTTGAACGCAACGGGATCGACGTGATCACAGGAACTTTGCCGTACAAACAAAAAGTTGCAGGCGACATCAAGCCGTTCTTCGACTTTGCCACGAACCTGAACCTGAAGGCGGTGGACCATATCGACGGCACACCGGCGATCCGGCAACTAACCTCGCGACGGTTGGCAGATGTGGTGGTGCATGAGGCATGGGAAGGGCCGTGCACAGTGGAACTACGGGCAAACGCGCAACTGCCGGTGTTCAGGCTGCCGGTGCTGGAACCTTTGGTAGGCTTTTACTGGCGGGCGGATTTCACCCTGGTTCCGGGCGAGATCATTCATGATTATCTGGAGGATGCGGCATGAGCCGGGTTGTGGTGACGGACTATACTTTCCCCGATCTGGCGCAAGAGCAGGCCGCGGCAGGCGCTGATTTCGCGGCGTTCCAGTGCAGGACGGCAGAGGATGTGACGGCGGCGGTGGCAGGGGCTGCAGTGGCGCTGGTGCAGTTTGCGCCGTTCACTGCGGCTGCTGCAGCGGCGATGAAGCCTAATGGAACGATCATTCGCTATGGGGTCGGTTACAACAACATCGACCTGGAAGCGGCGGCAAAGCATGGCCACAAGGTCGGCTATGTGCCCGATTATTGCGCCGATGAGGTGGCTGATCATACGGCGGCAGCGGCGCTGACCATGCTGCGGAAACTGCCGATGATGGACGCGTCGGTTCGGCGGGGCGAGTGGACAGCAGTCAAGCTGGCCAAGCCGATGAAACCGTTCACGCAGACCAACTTCGGCTTCTTTGGCCTGGGGCAGATCGGGCGGGCGGTGCTGGCGCGGTTGAAAGGGTTTGGGTTCCGCTTTATGGCGGCTGATCCGGGGCTGTCGGCAGCGGATGCAGCGGCTTTGGGAGTGGAGCAGGTGTCGACCGAGGTGTTGCTGCAACGCGCGGACATCATCAGCTTGCACGCGCCGGCGACCAGCGTGACCACCGGCTATTTCAACGCCGCGAGGCTGGCAACGATGCAAGCTCATGCGATGATTGTAAATTCTGCGCGGGGCCAGTTGATTGTCGAGGCTGACCTGGCGGCTGCACTGACCAATGGCGTGATCGCCGGGGCAGCGCTGGACGTGTTCCATATCGAGCCACTACCGGCGGATAGCCCGCTGCGGACGGCGCCGAATTTGCTGCTGACCCCACATGCCGCTTGGTATTCCGAAGCGGCGATCCACCGTTTGCAAGAGCTGGTGGCAGAGGACGTGGCGCGGGCTTTGCGGGGCGAAGGGCCGCGCAAGCCGGTGCCGAAGTAGGACATACCTGCCCGCAACACAGGGCAGGATGGAAGGCCGGGCACAGGATATTGTGCCGACAACTGGGAGGAATAAAATGAAAACGAAACATCTGTTCGGATTGACCACGGCGTTGATGCTGGGCACTGCAAGCTTGGCCTATGCCGACACGGTCAAGATCGGTCCGGGCGCTGCCGAGGACATGGTTCTGCTGCCGAAATTCCTGGGAATTCTGGTATTCGATCAGGCCAACCAAGGGGCTGAAGAGGCGCACAAAGAACTGGGCAACACCGGCAAGCTGACATTCGAAGGCCCGACCCCGGAAAACTCGGTTGCCGGCCAGATTGAGATGGTCACGACCGCTGGCACGCAAAAGCAAGCCGCGATCATGCTGTCGAACAACGCTGGCGACCAGATCGTTCCGGCGGCCAAAGCTGCACATGACGCTGGCACCAAAATCGTGACGTGGGACAGCCCGATTCCTTCGGGCGCGTCGGAAGACCTGTTCATCAGCCAAGTTGATTTCGGCTCTA
>JBDSXE010000035.1:0-4965 GCA_039926325.1 Paracoccaceae bacterium
TCGGTATCGTCACCAGCGCCAAAGTTGCCTGCGGCCCGCACGGCGGCGACCCCACGGGCTCACGCAGCCATGTGTCATACGGGCGCACCTAGCGAGAGCTGCTCCGGCGCGTGAAACTTCAACAGACGGTGGCCCAGCTTGCGCAGGCGGGCATCGCTCAGCGCCGCAACGATCTTCAGACGCGTCCGCCAGTCCGCACGCTGGAATTCCATGAGCATGGCTTTGTTGGCGTGGCTGTAGAAGCCGCCGACTATCTGCTTCTCCACCGGAGGCGGCGGGGCCGTAGGATTCTCGGAGAAACGCGCAGTCAGCGCGCTCGCGATACGCGCTAGAAACTCGGGCGCATTGCCTCACGTCAGGATGTTCCTGAGACATCAATCCATTGCCTCAGCCGAATGTTCCCAGCGGATTTCGTTCGGTGAAGGTGGGAACCTAAGGAACTTCTGATCAACGGCTTCGGCTGCGCCGCGTTGGCTGCCTGACGGCTACACGGCCTGCTCTATCTTGGGTTTTCGGCTGATTTCGTTGCTTCGAACCCGCTTTTGGGGCGGTTTGGCAGGTTTCAGGCAGACTCGTCCTCATGCCGCCGCGTTCATCCCCGCCAGGAACTGCTCACGCCACGTCACCTTCTTCTTCATCGCATCCCGAAGGCCGAGAAAGGCGGGCTGTTTCGGCATCGACGGAGCTCCTTGCAGGGATGCCCCAAGTCTACGAGATCAGGCCGAAAGTGGCAGGTTTTTCAGACGTTCCTTAGGTAATCCCTCCTCTAAGTAACTTGCTCTATATGGATAATTTATCGGCTAGATGAACGAGAAGAATTTGAGTGAAGACAAGCGGATACACTGCGCCCGTTGATCTTTGTGCTTCGAATCGTGCTACCTCGTCTCAATCTCATCTGCTTGCCATCTCCGACACTGCCGCGGCCACCGCTCAGTAATTGAAGGCTGGAACCAGCGGATCACTCTGCGTATCCAGCGTGGTTTGTACGGCCTTTTTCACGGCGCTTGCCATCATCTCGACGCTCATCGAGGGCATTTCGACGAAGGGATAGACCTGCTGCGCCACAAGGGCCGGATGTGCTGGCACGTGGATGAAGCCGGCCCTAGTTTTCATGCCCTTGGCGCCTATCAGGTGAAGCACCGTGTACATCATCTGATTGCACAAATAGGTCGAGGGAGAGTTTGACACCTTGGCCGGAATCCCCTGTTCGCGCAGGGCTGCGGCGATCGACTTGACTGGCAGCGTCGCCATCTGCGCCACAGGACCTTCGGCAAAGACCGGCTCGCCGCCATACTGTTTTCCAACATTGTCCGGGATTGGAAAGTCCATGACATTGGCCGCAATCCTTTCGACGGCGATGACGGCAAGGCCGGGGGCGACGCCAAGGCTGATCCAGATGTCGGGTTTCAGCTGGTCCAACTGCTCGGACACGATTGCGGCCAGCTTGTCCGAATCGACAGGCAGCTGAATGGTCGTCAGATCGCCCGGCATGTCGTTGGCGCTGCGCAATTGGGACAACACTTCAAGTGTCGGGTTTACCGTGCCGTGCGCGAAAGGCTCGAACCCGGTGACGACAATTCTTGGTACCACGGTCATGAATATTTCCCTATGTGTCAGAGTTCAGAAGAAAGCAGGCGACCTGTTGCCCTGCAAAGGCGCTGGCCAGTTCGGGCCGCGATTGCAGGCAGCGGTCGAAGCGCATCGGGCATCTTGGCGCAAAGGCGCAGGCGTTTTCGGTCGGAACCCCGACCACGTCGCCCTCAATCAGGCCCAGATTTTCGATGCGCATGCGCCTTGGGTCCGCGATCGGGATCGCCCGCAACAGCGCTTGTGTGTAGGGGTGCACGGGTGCCGAGCACACAACCGAAGCAGGGCCGATCTCTACGATCCGTCCCAGATACATTACGGCGATCCGGTCACAGATGCGTTTGACCACACCTAGATCATGCGAAATGAAGATGTAGGACAGACCCAACTGCTGTTGCAGGTCAAGGATCAGTTTCAGAACCTGTGCGCGGATCGAAACGTCAAGGGCCGATACCGCCTCGTCAAAGACGATGATCTCTGGCTTCAGAACTAGTGCCCGGGCGATAGCGATCCTTTGGCACTGGCCGCCCGAAAATTCATGGGGATAGCGATCCTCGTCCTCGGCCCGCAACCCCACCAGTTCAAGCAAGCGCCGCGCTTCGATCCGGCGTTGCACGGCTGTGCCAATCCCTTGCAGGCGCATCGGCTCGGTGATGTTCACCCCGACCGTCCTCCGCGGGTTCAGCGACGACAGCGCATCCTGAAACACGATCTGGATGCGCCGCCGCAAATTGCGCTTGTGCTGCGCGGGAGCATGGGTGAAATCGACGCCACCAATTTCGACCACGCCCGCATCCGCATCAAGCAAGGCAAGCATCAGGCGCGACAGGGTTGATTTTCCGCAGCCGCTTTCGCCGACCAGACCCAGCGTTTCGCCGCGCCCAAGCGAAAATCCGACCTCCGACACCGCCTTGATCGATCCGGATCTGGACCCGCGCGCGGCAAAAGATTTGGTCAAGCCGCTGACCTGCATCACGATTTCAGGCATCGACCTTCTCCTCCGCAACGAGGATGCAGGCCACGGCATGATCGTTTGACAGGGCGCGCAGCTTGGGGTCAGTGCGCAGACAGGAGTCCTGAACCATTGGGCAGCGCGGTCCAAAGCGGCACCCCTTGGGCGGATCGGTCAGGTCCGGCGCCGTGCCGGTGATGGGCTCAAGGGGAACCGATCGGTCATCCTCGATCCCGGCCACGCAGGCCAGAAGTGCCTTGGTGTAGGGGTGCCGGGGGTTATGAAAGATTGTGTCCACATCGGCACGTTCGACGATCTGGCCCGCGTACATGACCATTACGGTATCTGCCATTGCGGCAACGACGCCCAGGTCATGCGTGATCAGCAGCATAGAGGCGTGCATTTCCAGTTGTAGGTCGTGCAACAGACGAAGGATTTTCGCCTGAACCGTTACGTCGAGTGCGGTCGTGGGTTCGTCTGCGATGATGATGGCCGGCGCACAACTGATCGCCGAGGCAATCAGAACACGCTGCCGCATGCCGCCGCTGAAGTGGTGCGGGTAGTCGTGAACCCGCTCGACCGCATCGGTGACACCCACCCGCAACAGCAGGTCGATGGCCTGCTTTTCAGCCTCGGCATAACTGATATTGTTATGCGCCAAGATGGTTTCAGCGATCTGGCGCCCGATGGTCAGGGCGGGGTTCAGCGAGGTCAGGGGGTCTTGAAACACCATCCCGATCTGCCCGCCCCGCACGTCCTCCATCTCGCGTTCGGACAAGCTCAACAAATCGCGCCCGTCCAGTAGGATTTTGCCCGCGATGATTCGGCCCGGCGCCTCGATCAGACGCATCAGCGACAGGGCGGTCGCGGATTTGCCAGAGCCCGATTCCCCTACCAAGGCCATGGTGCGGCCCGGCGTCAAATCGAAACTGACGCCGTCCACCACGGTCGCCCCGGCGCGGTCGCTGCCAAAGCGTGTGGTGAGGTTTTTGACGACAAGGCAGGGGGAAGGGCTCATCGCCGAATTGTCCTCGGATCAAGGGCATCGCGGATACCGTCGCCAATGAAATTGAAGGCCAGCGATACGACCAGGATCAGGATGCCGGGCAAGACTGTGACATGCGGCGCCTTGCGCAGCACGACGCGGCCCTCTGCCACCATGGCTCCCCAGTCGGCGGTTGGCGGCTGCACCCCAAGGCCCAGAAAACTCAGACCCGAACCGACGACGATCATCAACCCCATCAGGGTCGTTGCATAGACCACGACGGGACTGAACACATTAGGCAACACATAGCGCAACAGGAGAGTGAAGGGCGATCCACCGGCAGCCCGTGCCGCCTCGATGAAGGGCATGGGCAGCACATTGTCGGTGGCCGTGCGAGCAAGTCGCGCGAAATAGGGAATCAGCACGACCGTGATCGCTATGACCTCAGTCAGAACCCCCGGACGCATGGCGCCTGCAATCGCTATAGCCAAAAGCACCATCGGAAAGGCAAAGATCACATCAAGGCAGCGCATGATGATCTGATCGGCAAGCCCACGGAAGAACCCTGCGAGCATCCCGAGCGCAAGGCCGATCATGCCCGCAACGATTGTGGGCACCACGCCCACGATCAAAGACACGCGGCCGCCGAACAGCACACGAGCCAGCATGTCGCGCCCCTGCTGATCGGTTCCTAGCAAGTGACCGGCGCTTCCCATCGGGGCGTTGCGCGCCAGGTTGTCAGCTTCATCCGCAGTGTAGGGTGACAAGAGGGGCGCCAGGATCACCACAGCGGCGACCGTCAGCAGAAAAATGGCGGCAATCAATGCACCCCGATCGCGCATAAAGGATTTCAGCCGCCAGCCGCGCTGTGCCGGGGGGGGCATCGGCAATGAAGCCGCCTCTTGTCTGCCAGATTTGGTGAGGGATGGGCTGCCCGGCACGGTCATGCTTCACGCAGCCTCGGATCAAGGACCGCGTTGATCGCGTCAACGCCGATGTTGGCCAGAACGAAAACCAGGGCGATCAGCAATGTTGCCGCCTGCAGCACCGGCAAATCGCGCGCAGTGATGGAATCGTACAGCAGCGATCCAAGACCAGGCCAGGCGAACACCACTTCTGTCAGCAAGGCGCCGCCCAACAGATAGCCCAATTGCAGGCCGGTGATCGTGACAATCGGCGGCAGGGCGTTCAGGATGACGTGGCGCTTCATCAACTCTGCCCAACGCAGGCCCTTGGAGCGCGCCACGCGCACATGCGGTTTGCCAAGCGCATCCAGAATGCCCGACCGCACGATCCGCGCGATGATGGCCGCAGGACCAAGCGCTGTCGTCACCGCTGGCAAGACCAGATGGTGCATAAGATCCAGCGCGCCGCCATCACCGGCAAAGTTCTCCATGCCGGAGACTGGAAACAGGCCGAGGTCGATGGAAAACACCAGAAC
>JBDSXE010000036.1:0-4238 GCA_039926325.1 Paracoccaceae bacterium
GGGCGGCCGATCTGGGCGAACATCAGACCAGAGTAGAAGCGGGCAGCGCCATTGGCGGGGTCTATGGTCAGGCAGCGGATCAGAACTTTCTCTGTCTCTGGCGTGACGATGCCTTGGGCGGCGTAGATCATCGCCTCTGCCAAGGTGGCGAGGTCTTCGCCGGTTGCCACATCGTCCTTGATACGAACGACGGCCTCTTGTGCCTTGCGGGCGGCGACGAAATTGCCGAGGGCGGCTTCGTTCTTGGCGAGCAGGCTTTGGCCGACCATGTCATCGGGGCGATTGGCCATTGCGGCGCGCAGTTTGGTCATCAGGTCCAGCATTTTGGGGTCGGCATCGGCGGGTGCAGTATAGGGTGGTGCGGCGGCCTCGGCCTGCGCCTGCGATGGGCGATGCTGGTACAGGTCGTCGGCTGTGGCAAGGCGTTCGGACAGTGGCAGGTCGGGATAGCCGGGTGCCCCCAACCACCAATAGCCCGCCACGGCGGCGGCAAGGACGATCAGCACAGCGGCAATACTGGCAGGCAGCGAAGTGGCGACGGGTTTGGCGGACTGGGCCGTGGCGCGGTCGGCGTCCAGCATCCGGCGCTGCACTTCGGTGCGAAGCCGGTCGGCCTCTGCCGGTTGTAAGGTGCCACGGGCGACGTCGCGGTCAACCTCTGTCAACTGGTCGCGGTAGACGGTCAAATCTTCGACGCCGGGCGCGGCAATCGCCCGTGCGCCGCCTTGTCGCAGGGATTGCAGCAGCAGCAGCGCCACCATCCCGACCATCGCCGCCGCAGCGATCCAGAAACCGATCATATGCTTGCCTTTTCGTCCTGTGGCCGCTGGCTGGACCCCGCTGTCATGTAGCGGCATACGCGTGCCTGCAAAAGGGGCCGCGCGCGGGAATGTGAGGCTGAAACCGGCTTGGACACCTTGTCACAACTGCCGTGTCGCAAATTTCCCGATTGTGCCGCTTGTGGCGCTGGATATACCAGCGCGGACTGCCATCTAGGGCGCGCGGCTACAGGTTCGAAGAAGGGTGCTTCATGAAACGCTATTCGGTCTTTGCCTTGGCGCGCGAGGCGCTTTCATATCACATGGGTTGGGAAAAGGCATGGGCCTCTCCAGCACCCAAGGCGTCTTATGATGCGGTGATCGTCGGTGCTGGCGGGCATGGGCTGGCGACGGCTTATTATCTGGGTAAGAACCACGGCATCACCAACGTGGCGATCATCGAGAAAGGTTGGCTCGGCGGGGGCAATACCGGGCGGAACACGACGATCATCCGGTCGAACTATCTGCAGGATCCGTCAGCGGCGATCTATGAGAAAGCGCGCAGCCTGTATGAGACGATGTCGCAGGATCTGAACTACAACGTCATGTTCAGTCCGCGCGGCGTGATGATGCTGGCACAGACCCACCATGAAGTGCGGGGCTATCTGCGGACCGCCCATGCCAACGCGCTGCAGGGCGTGGTGACAGAGTTCATAAGTCCGGCGCGGGTCAAGGAGTTGTGCCCGATCATGAACATCGACGGCCCGCGCTATCCGGTTCTGGGAGCGTTGTGGCAGCCAAGGGGCGGCACGGCGCGGCATGATGCGGTGGCCTGGGGCTATGCGCGGGCGTGTTCCGCGATGGGCATGGACATCATCCAGCAGTGCGAGGTCAAGGGCGTCCGCAGCGAGGGTGGCGTCGTGACGGGGGTGGAAACGACCAAGGGCTTTATCGGCTGCAAGAAGCTGGGCGTGGTGGTGGCGGGGCATTCGGGGCAGCTGGCCGAGATGGCCGGGTTTCGCCTGCCGATCGAAGCGGTGGCGTTGCAGGCTTTGGTGTCGGAACCGATCAAGCCGTGCATGGATGTCGTGGTGATGGCCAACACGGTGCATGGCTATATGAGCCAGTCCGACAAGGGCGAGATGGTGATTGGCGGCGGCACCGACGGGTTCAACAACTACACCCAGCGCGGGTCGTTCCATCATATCGAAGAGACGTTGCGCGCCCTGATCGAGACGTTCCCGATGATCTCGCGGCTCAAGATGCTGCGGCAGTGGGGCGGAATTGTCGACATGACGGGGGACCGGTCGCCCATCATCTCAAAAACGCCGCTGGGCAATTGTTTCTTCAACTGCGGCTGGGGGACTGGCGGGTTCAAGGCGATCCCTGGATCAGGTTGGGCGATGGCCGATCTGATGGCCAAGGGCGAGCCGGGACCGCTGGCAGAGGCGTTCGGGATGGAGCGGTTCAAGGAAGGTCGATTCATCGACGAAAGCGTCGCCGCAGGGGTCGCGCATTGAGGTTCAAGCACCATCAGAGCGGTCTTGGGCGCTTTCTGGAAGACCGGACGGCGTTGTTTTACAACGGCTGGGGGTCGGCAATTCTGCTGCTTGGTGCATTGATGGATGTCAGCATGACGGGCCTTTGGCTGCCGCGAGCGGGAGCGGTGGTGGCAGGGTCGGCGGCGTACACCTATTTCTTTGATCCGCGCACCTCTGACGACTGGTGGGCGCGTCGGCGCCGGGGGTCGATGATGGATCTGGTACTGGCCAATGCCACAGAGAACGCACCTGCTACCGGCGGCAAGGAAGTCGCCAAGGCCCGGCGAATGGCCGAGCATACTGCGATCGCGCAAAAGCTGAATGCGCTTGCGGAAAAGCGCGACATCTCGAAGAAAGAGGCGCTGCGTGTGACCGCGCATCAGCACCACCTGGCGTTACAGGTGCAAGGCTGGTGGGTGCTGATCGGCACCTTGGTCTGGGCGTTTGGCGACATTCCGGTGGAGTTGATCAGATGCGGGGCGGTGCCATGTTCCTACTTGTGACGAAGGCCGGATTTGACCTGTCAGGATTAGGTTTGCGGAACCATTTGGGTGTGTTGGGAGTTGATTGGGCAGGCCCCAATTCACAGGAGACATCAAAATGTCTGACCAGTACACGCCGCCGAAACCGCCAGGGTACACGCCACCCGGCACCGAGCCATACCGTCCAGTCCGCAATGACATGTCGTCAAGCATCGAACGCGATGCAGCAACTGGTTACAGCACCGGATCGCTTGTCGCCATCGTTGTTGTGGTTCTGGCAATTATTGCTGCGGGTGTCTTTGGATACAACCGCAGCAACCTGCCACCAGCCAGCAACGCGCCAGCGGTCACCATTAACAACAGCAATACGCCCGCTCCGGATGCCGCAACGACCGCACCTGCTGCCACAGCAACCACGCCTGACGCAACAGCGCCCGCTGCCACAGCAACAGCGCCCGCTGCTACGGCAACCACGCCTGACGCAACAGCGCCCGCTGCTACGGCAACCACGCCTGACGCAACCGCGCCAGACGCTAGTTCTGCGGCCCCTGTCGCACCTGCCAACCCGTAACGGCGGCAGTTCTGATCAAGTCAAAGCTTGGGGCGGGTACCTGTTGGTGCCCGCCTTTACCATGTCTGGAGGTTGCCCATGCTGATCCTTGAGTGCCCGTATTGCGGCGTGATGGCCGACGAAACCGAACTTGCGCCGGGTTATGAGGCGCATCTGAAACGCTATGGGCCGGGATCCTCTGATCAGGAATTCGAGGATTACATGTTCGCCCGCAAGAACGAGAAGGGCGTGCACTTCGAACGCTGGCGCCATGCGTATGGCTGCGGAAAGTGGTTTCTGGCGGCGCGCGACACCGCCACGCTAGAGGTGTTCGGAACGTATCCGGCGCAATCCTCCGCACCTCCGCCTGCGTTGCAGGACAAGATCAAGGCCAAACGGCCCGACTGGAAAGGTTTCGCATGAGCACCCGGCTTTCACGCGGCGGTCGGCTGATCGACCGCACTCAGGCGCAGGAATTCACCTTTAACGGCAAGCGGTTGCGCGGATTTGCGGGGGATACCCTGGCCTCGGCATTGTTGGCCAATGATCAGGTGCTGGTGGGGCGGTCGTTCAAGTATCACCGTCCGCGTGGGATCGTGGCGTCGGGCGCAGAAGAGCCGAATGCGCTGATGAACATGGGTGCTGGCGGGCGGTTTGAACCGAACCAACGGGCGACCACGACAGAGCTGTTCGCAGGATTGCAGGCCGGTAGCCAGAACCACTGGCCGTCGCTGGAGTTCGACGTTGGTGTTGTCAACAACTGGCTGGCGCGGTTTTTGCCCGGCGGATTTTACTACAAGACTTTCATGTATCCGCGCAGCGCGTGGAAGCATGTGTTCGAGCCGATCATCCGCAAGTCGGCGGGTCTGGGTCGTGCGCCGAAGGATCAGGACGTTGACCGTTATGA
>JBDSXE010000037.1:0-3881 GCA_039926325.1 Paracoccaceae bacterium
CTGATCACCCCGATGATGGCCGCCTATTTCATGCGCTCGTCCGATGGCGGGACAGAGCATGAAAATGCCGACGGCCCCGCCCTCAAGGGCTACCTGTGGTTTGTCAAAGCCACCACTGGCTCGTGGAACTTTGGTCGCTTCCACTTTGGTCGCTACTATGTGACGCTGCTTGCCGCCGTTGCCGCCGTGGTCGTATCGGTCGTAGCCCTGATGGGTGTCCCCGGTTCGTTCATCCCGCCTGACGATAGCAGTCGCATCACTGTTTCGGTAGAACTGCCGCCCGGCTCCACGCTGGCCGATACCGACCGCGCGACCCATGTGATCTACGATAGAATCAAGGACATTCCCTATATTGAAAACATCGTCATCCTTGGCGGTGCGTCCCCGACGGGCGACCTTGACGTGCGCCGCGCCACCGTGACGGTGATCCTTGATAAACTCGACCACCGCCTGATCCTGAAACTGTCCGAACTCGCACACAGTCTGCCCTTGGTCGGCGGCTTCATTCCGGTCATCCACAACGAAGGCCGCCCGGTCCCGCAGAACGTGATCGAGGCAGAGGTGTTCAAACGCCTCGCCACAATACCGGACATTCGTGCGCTCAAACTCGACGACCGTGGCCAGCGCGAGATCACGTTCTCGGTCCTCGCCGCCAATCAGGCCGACCTCGACGGCGCGGTCAAGCTGTTGCTGAACGCGCTGCGTGGTGAACCTACGCTGGCTGATGTAACCGCCGAAGGCTCGTTGCCGCGTCCCGAACTGCAAATCACCCCGCGTCCGGACGAGGCTGCACGCCTTGGCATCACCACCCAGCAGATCGCTGCCGTGGTCCGTGTCGCCACCATCGGTGATTTCGATGCCTCGCTCGCCAAGGTGTCCATCGACAACCGCCTGATCCCGGTCCGGGTCCGGCTTGATGACGCCAGCCGCCAGAATATCAACCGCATCGCCGCTCTGCGCCTGACGACTGCCAGTGGTACCACCGTGCCGCTGTCCGCGGTGGCCGATGTGAAACTGGGCGAGGGGCCGTCCTCGGTCAAACGCCTGAACCGCGAACGGCTTGCGACCATCGGTGCCAACCTGCCTGTGGGCGTTGCTCTTGGCACTGCAACTGCGCGCTTCAAGGAAATCGCCGCCACGGTAAAACTGCCCGGCACCGCCCGCTTCCAGGAATCCGGCGACAGCGAGGTTCAGACCGAAATGGTCGCCAGCTTCGGTCACGCGATGCTTCTGGGCCTGATGCTGGTGCTGTCGGTGCTGATCTTGCTGTTCCGCTCTGTCATCCAGCCCTTCACCATCCTGTTCTCGCTGCCCCTCGCCATTGGCGGCGTGGCGGCGGCACTGATCCTGACTGGGTCCGCCCTGTCGATGCCGGTGTTGATCGGGATGCTGATGCTGATGGGCATCGTGTCGAAAAACGCCATCCTGCTGATCGACTTCGCAATCGAGATGCGGGCGCGTGGCATGACCCGGCTGGAAGCGGTGATCGAGGCGGGCCACAAGCGTGCACGTCCCATCGTGATGACTTCCATCGCGATGTCGGCAGGCATGCTGCCCTCGGCTCTTGGTGTAGGTGAAGGCGGGGCGTTCCGCGCGCCGATGGCCATTGCCGTGATCGGCGGGATCATCGTCTCGACTGTCCTAAGCCTTGTGGTCGTACCGTCGTTCTACCTGATCATGGACGACCTATCCTGGCTTCTGGGCAAGATCTTCGGCCACATCGTTGGGGAGAAAGAGGTCGAACCCGAAGAACCCGCCGCCCACATCCTCGCGGAACGCATCGCCCTTCTGGCCGCAGATCAACAAGACCTGCGCGAAAAAGTTGGCGAAATTGGCCAAGGCCGCGACGAAACCCAACTGCCCCAGCGCGGCATGGCAGCGGAATAGAAAAATCAGAACGCCCACATCCATCAAAGGGTGTGGGCGTTTCCAATTTCCCGACCTCTTCCGAATTCAGTTGCTCAAAAATATCCCCGCCGGAGGCGCACGTCGCAAGCAGATCGCCGCGTCAGAACCGCAGCGTCAATTCAGCTTGCATTTGATCTGAACCCACCACTCTTCGCGCGCCCAAGCAAACTCCTCAAACCATTAACCAAAAGCTAATCTCACACAAACACTCGAACAATTACAACATCTTACCATACATTTCACGCGTGAAACGGTCCCTTCTGCGGCACCCCTGGCAAAACGCACAACATCTCATACAGCAAATTCGCCCCAATCAGCGCGGTATTGCCCGACAAATCATACGGCGGCGAAACCTCCACCAGATCACCGCCAACAATATTCAACCCAGCACAACCCCGCACAATCTCCAACCCCTGCCAGATCGTCAAACCGCCCGGCTCGACAGTCCCGGTCCCTGGCGCGAAAGCTGGGTCAAGGCTGTCGATATCATAGGTCAGATAGACCGGAGCATCACCAATCTTCGCCCTGATCTCCGCCATCATCGGCTTCAAACTCCGATGCCAGAACTCCTCCGCCTGCACCACAGTCCATCCCTTGCCGCGCCCCCAGTCGAAATCATCCGGCCCATACCCGGTGCCGCGCAGCCCGATCTGGAACACCTTGTCATTGATCAGGCAGCCATCCTCCCACGCCCGCCGAAACGGACAGCCATGCGCCACCTTCTCGCCAAACATCGTGTCGTTGATATCCGCGTGAGCATCGACATGGATCAGCGCCACCGGCCCGTGCTTCTTCTTGATCGCCCGCAAGATCGGCCAGGTCAGCGTATGATCCCCGCCCAACGTCAGCGGCAAGGCCCCCTCCGCCAGCACCCCGTCATAAAACGCGGTGATGATATCGACCGACTTTTTCAGATCGAACGTGTTGATCGGAACGTCGCCAATATCCGCGACCTGCAAATGCTCGAACGGCGCAGCCCCCGTCGCCATGTTGAACGGCCGCAACATCCGGCTTTCATCGCGAATTTGCCGAGGCCCCAACCGTGTCCCCGGCCGGTTCGACGTGCCGATATCCATCGGAATCCCGATGAACGCCACATCCAAACCCTTGGCATCGCCTTGCGTCGGCAACCGCATCATCGTCGCCGGCCCACCAAACCGCGGCATGTCATTGCCGCCCAACGGCTGATTATACTTGCTCATCGTGTCACCCTTTGCCTTGCAATCACGCCCACCACCGACGCCAGCACCTGCGCCGCCAGCAAGGCACCCTGCCCGTCTATATCCCGCTCCGGCATCAGTTCCACCATGTCAAATCCGGCAATCGTCGCCTTTTCCGCGACCGCCCCAATCAACTCCAGCACTTGCCAATAGCCCAGTCCCCCCGCCGTGCGCCCGATAACCGCAGGCATCACCCCAGGATCGAATGCGTCAAGGTCCAGGCAAACGATTACCTCCGCCCCCTCCGGGATCAGATCGACCGCCCGCCAAACGCCCTCCCGCGCCACCTCACCCGCAGGCACAAACGTCACCCCCCACGCTGCCGCGTCCGCCACATCCTCAACGCGCGCCGATCCAATGCCGCGCTGGCCGACCTGAATGATCTGCACGACATGCGCCATCTCAGACGCCCGCCGCATCGTGGAACTCAACCCCAGCGGCTCGCCGTCAACCTCATCGCGCCAGTCTATATGCGCGTCGATCTGCAGAATCACGAACTGCCCACGCGCGCCAAACGCCTCCAGCATCGGGATCGGCACCGAGTCATCGCCGCCAATCAGAACCGGAACCGCATCCGCATCAAGTATCTGGCTGATTGCCCCGAAAATCCGCGCCCGGTTACCCGCAGCGTCGCCAACCGCCTGTGGCAAATCCCCCGCATCCACCGCCGTTACCCCTTCGGGTAACACTGGCCCACCCAGATCAAAGTTCATATGCCCCAGCGCCGCGCCATAGGCCGCCCCCGCCTCACGA
>JBDSXE010000038.1:0-13728 GCA_039926325.1 Paracoccaceae bacterium
CAACCTGCCCGACGTCGGCGCCCTGCGCTTGGCCCGTGGCAAGGTCAAAGACCCAGTTATGCAAGGGGCAGGTAACCCGTGCGCCGTGGACGATGCCCTCTGACAACGGCCCGCCCTTGTGGGGGCAACGGTCGTCGATGGCGTAGACCTCATCCGTGGCGGTGCGGAACACGGCGACGCAGCCGTAGGCCGTCTTGACCACCCGCGCGCCTTGCGGGGCGATGTCGACCAACGCCCCAATGTCGATAATCATTCTGCGGCCTCCAGCGATAGGTCGGCCAGCGGCTGCCATTGAGCGCGCTGGTCGGGGCGGGCGAGTTCGGCCCAGGGGTCAACCTGATAGACCGACTGGCTGACCATGAAGCGGTCATACAGGGCGCGGCGGTTTTCCAGATCATCGACGACCTGCGCGCGGCACCAGTCCAGCCCCACTTTGGCCACCCATTTGTAGATGCGGTGCAGGTAGCGGGCATTCTCGCGATACAGCTGGATGAAGGCAGCGATGATCTCCATCGCTTCGGCTTCGGTGGCGACTTTGACAAGGAATTCGGTTTCGCGCACGTCCATCCCGGCAGCCCCCGCGACCGAAACCTCATAGCCACTGTCCACACAGACTACACCCACATCCTTACAGGTCGCCTCGGCACAGTTGCGCGGACAGCCCGAGACGCCGAGTTTCACTTTTGCCGGGCTCCAGGAACCCCACAGAAGCTTTTCCAGTTTGATCCCCAGCCCGGTACTGTCTTGCGTGCCAAAGCGACAGAATTCGGTGCCCACACAGGTCTTTACCGTCCGCAGCCCTTTGGAATAGGCGTGGCCAGACACCATGCCAGCGGCGTTCAGATCAGCCCACAGGGCGGGCAGATCCTGTTTCCTGACGCCCAACAGGTCGATGCGCTGGCCGCCAGTGACTTTGACCATCGGCACATTGTATTTGTCCGCCGCATCCGCAATTGCGCGCAATTCGGCGGGTGTAGTGACGCCACCCCACATCCGTGGCACGACAGAATAGGTGCCGTCCTTCTGGATATTGGCGTGGTTGCGTTCGTTGACAAAGCGGCTTTGGCGGTCGTCCTGATACTCCAGCGGCCAATCGGACAGCAGGTAGTAGTTCAGCGCCGGGCGGCAACTTGCACAGCCACCGACCGTTTTCCAGCCCAAGTCCTGCATTACCGCCGGGATCGACTTTAGCCTGATCGACTTGATCAGCCGCCGCACATCCTCGTGCGTGTGGTCGGTGCATTTGCACATCGGCGGGTTGGCGTTGGCGACAAAGCCGTCGCCAAGGGTCAGCGCCATCACCTGTTCGACCAGCCCGGTGCAGGTGCCACAGCTTGAACTGGCCTTGGTTTTGGCGCGCACGAGGTCAAGTGAGTTCGCCCCGGCCAGAACCGCATCCACGATCTTGCCTTTGCAGACGCCGTTGCAACCACAGATTTCCGCGCTAGGCGGCAAGGCTGCAACGGCCGCCATAGGGTCCGCTTGGGTACCCCCCTGAAAGGCCGGGCCAAAGATCAAGGTGTCACGCATATCCTCGATCGAGGTGCCGTCTTTGATCAGGCCAAAGAACCAGCTGCCGTCGGCAGTGTCGCCATAAAGGACCGCCCCGATCAGCTTGTCGCCCTCGATCACCAGACGTTTGTAGATGCCACGATCGGGATCGCGGAACATGATATCCTCACGCCCTGGCCCTTCGGCAAAGTCGCCTGCGCTGAACAGGTCACAACCGGTGACCTTGAGCTTGGTGGCGGTCTGCACCGGACGGAAGGCGGCGGGTTCGGCCAGAAGGGTGGCGGCCACGATCTTGGCTTGGTCGTAAAGCGGTGCGACGAGGCCGAAAAGCTGACGGTTGTGTTCGACACATTCGCCAACCGCAAAGATATCGGGGTCGGAGGTAATCATCTGATCCGACACGGTAATCCCCCGGCCAACGTCCAGATGCGCGTCGTTGGCCAGCCGCACTTCGGGGCGGATGCCGACCGCCATGCAGACCAGATCAGCGCCGTAGACCGTGCCATCCTCCAACACGACAGCTTCAACGCGACCGTTGCCGAGAATGGCTTTGGTGGCCCCCTTGCAGTGGATTTTGATGCCCCGCGCCTCTAGCGCCCTTTGCAGCAGGTAACCTGCGGCGGGATCAAGCTGACGTTCCATCAGGTGGCCCATCAGATGGATAACGGTCACTTCCATGCCGCGCAACTGCATGCCCGCAGCAGCTTCCAGCCCCAAAAGGCCGCCCCCGATCACCACGGCCTTGGCACCGGGCTTTGCGGCGGCAATCATCTTTTCGGTATCGTCCAGATCGCGGTAGGTGCAGACGCCCGGAAGGTCTTTACCCGAGACTGGGATGATGAACGGAGCCGACCCCGTGGCAAGGATCAACTTGTCATAAGGCACGCCGCCCGTATTGGAATAGACCACCTTGTTGACCCGGTCGATCTTGACCACAGGCTCGCCAAAGCGGGTATCCACCCCACGTTCGGCATACCAATCGGCGTCATGGGTGACGATCTCGGCATAGGTCTTTTCGCCCGACAGCACCGGCGACAGCAGGATGCGGTTGTAATTGCCGCGCGGTTCGGCGTTGAACAGGGTGACATCGAACATGTCCGGGGCGGCGTCGAACAGATGTTCAAGCACCCGACCAGAAGCCATTCCGGCGCCGATGACGACCAGTTTCTGTTTCATTGGTAAGCTCCTGTTAACGTCGCGTTCACCAAAGTACCGACAGTCTGCGGTGCATGCAGTTTGAATGGGATGAGGCGAAGGATGCAGCCAAACATGCGAAACATGGCGTTTCGCTGGGTGAGGCTGAGGGGTTGGATTGAGTCAGCGGTGAGTATGAGTTGGATGCGCGCAAAGACTACGCTGAACAAAGAACTGCGGTTTACAAACGTCTTTGGGCGCGGATGTATACTTGTCTTTTTACCTACCGAAACAGCATCCACCGTATCATTTCGTTGAGAAAAGCCAACAAACGTGAGATAAGGAAACATGGAAAAAGCGTTTCTCACTCCGATCTCGAATGAAGAAGGCGACGTCCGCGACCTGACCGACGCTGAATACCTTTGGATTGTCAGCGGCAAGGAGCATGGCGGGTTCGATGGCGTGATGGCCTTTCTGGAATCCCGATCACGCTTCCTGAAGTCTGCCGAGGAAGCCGGGTTCGAGCGCGAGGTTTTTTTGTCGTTTGAGCCGACCAAACCGGGGTTTGTCGAACGGGCGCTTGCAGCACTCGACAGCCTTGTGAAAAAAGCGCGGCACGCGGCAGAATAGGCCATCATGCCACCGCCTTTTTGTGTTCGTATTCGGCAAGGAACCCCAGCACTTCCTCGCGGTATTTGTAGTAATCCGGGTGCTCCAGCAGCGCCTTGCGGGTGCGTGGACGCGGCAGATCGACGTTAAGGATCTTGCCAATCGTCGCTTGCGGGCCGTTGGTCATCATCACCACCCGGTCGGCCAGCAGGATTGCCTCGTCCACATCATGGGTCACGCAGACGGCGGTGACTTTGGTGCGGCTCCACACCTCCATCAGCACCTCTTGCAGCTCCCACCTTGTCAGGCTGTCGAGCATCCCGAACGGTTCATCGAGAAGGAGAAGTTTGGGGGACAGGGCAAACGCCCGCGCAATGCCGACCCTTTGGCGCATCCCGTTCGACATCTGCGCGGCAGATCGGTCCATGGAGTCAGAAAGGCCAACGCGTTCAAGGTAGTATTCCACCACCTCTTGCCGCTCCGCTTGGCTGGCATTGGGGTAGACCTTGTCGACGCCAATCGCGACGTTCTCTTTGGCGGTCAGCCACGGGAACAGGTTGGGCGACTGAAACACCACGGCGCGTTCGGGATCGGCGCCCTCGACATGCCAACCGTCCAGTTTGATCGCCCCTTTGGAGATGGAATTCAGCCCCGCCGTCATCGTCAGCACGGTGGATTTGCCGCAGCCAGAGTGACCAATCAGACTGATGAATTCGCCCTTCTTCACGATCAGGTCGAAGTTTTCCACCACAGTCAGCGGACCCTTCGGCGTGGCATAGATTTTGTGCAGCTGGGAATATTGCAAGTAGCGGTGATCGTTGAAGGATTTCGTGGCGTTCTTGACAGCCGAAGGCAAAGCGTGGCGTGGCGTCACCTCTGGCAGAATGCGGCTGTCGCCAGTTTTGGTGCGGATGCCAACGTCCATCAGAGTGCCGGTGACAGTGGCACGCAACGCTTTGAACGCCGCATCGTGGTTCATCGCGGCACGTTCACGCGGGCGTGGCAAGGTCACGGCAAACTCTGCGCCCAAAGTGCCGTCGGGGTTCAGGGTGACGATACGGTCGGCCAGAACCAGCGCCTCGTCAACGTCATTGGTGATCAGCACGACGGTCTTTTTCGCGGCATTCCAGATCGCCTCAATCTCATCCGCCAGATTGGCGCGGGTCAGCGCGTCCAGCGCCGACAAAGGTTCGTCCATCAGCAGAACCTTTGGCTCCATCGCCAAGGCGCGGGCCACGGCGACGCGCTGGCGCATCCCGCCGGACAGTTCGGCGGGGCGACGGTCGGTGGCGTGCGACAGACCGACCATCGCGATATACTTGGCCACCAGGGCGGCGCGCTCGGCCTTGGGCACGGCTCTATGTACTGCGTCCACCGCCAGCGCCACATTGCCCGCCACCGTCAGCCACGGCATCAAAGCGTAAGACTGGAACACCATTGCGCGCTCTGGCCCCGGTCCGCTGACCTTGGCACCGTCAAACAGCACCTCGCCCGCGTCAGGCTGAGTCAGGCCGGCCATCAGGTTGATCAGCGTCGTCTTGCCGGTGCCTGAAAAGCCTAGGAAGGCCAGAAACTCGCCGTCCTTTATCGTCAGGTTCAACCCTCGCAAAACCTCGCGCCGCGCCGAACCTTCACCGAAACCTTTGCAGACGTTGCGCAATTCCAGAATGCTCATGGCTTACCTGTTGGCGCTGAAGGTGAAGGCGTGTTGCAGCGCGAACATTACCCGGTCGAGCAGGAAGCCGATGATGCCGATGGTCAGCACCGCCACCATGATGCGGGCAAGGCTGTCGGACGATCCGTTCTGAAACTCATCCCAGACAAATTTACCAAGGCCGGGGTTTTGAGCCAGCATTTCTGCGGCGATCAGCACCATCCAGCCTACGCCCAACGACAGGCGCAGCCCGGTAAAGATCAATGGAAGCGCGGAAGGTAACACCAGCCGGGTGATCTTGGTCCAGGTGCCCAACTTCAGCACTTTGGAGACGTTGATCAGATCCTTGTCGATGCTGGCCACGCCAAGCGCCGTGTTGATCAGCGTCGGCCAAAGCGAACAAAGCGTCACTGTTACAGCCGAAATGACAAAACTTTTCGGCAACCCACCGCTGCCGGTCGATAAAGCCGTTACCACCATTGTCACGATGGGCAGCCAGGCCAGCGGCGATACCGGCTTGAACACCTGCACCAGCGGGTTGATCGCGGCATTGGCTGTGGGTGACAGGCCCGCCAAAATCCCCAAGGGGACCGCAACCAGGGTTGCCAGAAGGAACCCGGTGAACACGGTTTCGATCGAGGTCAGGATCTGCCGGTAATAGGTCGGCTTGCCGGTATAGACGTGGTTCTTGACCTCATCCGGTTTGCCTGCGGCCACCAAAGCGGCGTTTTTCTCTGACTGCGCGGCGTAAAACTCATCGCGTTTGACGCCTTCATCAATCGCAGACTGATGCAACACTTGGACCTGTTCCCAGACTTGCACCGGGCCGGGAATAGCCCCCAGAGAGGTCTGCACCATCGGTGCCAGCGTCGCCCACAGCGTCAGAAAAGCCGCAATGGACAGCATCGGCACCACCGCCAGCCGCCACAATTCGCGCAGTTGGGTGCGCGGATCGTCTTCGGTCAGCAGCCGCCACAGCGGTGTCAACCAGGCTAGGCCCAGCATCCTGAACCAAGGATCGCAAAACGCGACCAGACGGCTCATGCGCTTGGACAGGGCAATGCGGAGGCGCGGGGATTTTTCAGGGATCGTGGCGGGTTCAATGGCGGTCATTGCATCCCCCTCAATTCACGACTTCGCTGTCGGCAACGGTCTGACCGTCTTTCAATCCGATGGTCAGGCTGTCGATATATGCGTTGGGCTTGGTGCCGTCATACGGGATGCCGTCGATGAAATCGGCGGTCGGCTCGCGGTAGCCGTCGGCGTCGAAATCGAACATGTCACCCGTGGCCTTGCCGTCGGCGATCAGCGCCTTGGCGGCCAGTTCATAGATGTCGGGGCGGTAGACCTGTTTGGCAGTATCGGCGTACCACGCATCGGGCTTGGCTTCGGCAATCTGGCCCCAGCGGCGCATCTGGGTCAGATACCACACCGCGTCAGAGTAGTAGGGGAAGGTCGCGTTGTGCCGGAAGAACACGTTGAAATCCGGCGCCGGACGCTTGTCGCCCTTTTCATACTCAAACGTCCCGGTCATCGAATTGGCGATCACCGCCGCATCAGCGCCAACGTAGTCCTTTGAGGACAGGATCGTCACCGCCTCAGCCCGGTTGGCGTTGTCATTCTCGTCCAGCCAGATCGCGGCACGGATCAGGGCTTTGGTCAGGGCGAGGGTGGTGTTGGGGTTCCGGGCCACGAACTCAGCAGTCAGGCCAAAGACCTTTTCCGGGTTGTCCTTCCAGATGTCGGCGTCGGTAATCACTGGCACGCCGATGCCTTTGGCCACCGCAGCCTGGTTCCAAGGCTCACCAACCGAATAGCCGTCAATCGTACCGGCCTCCAGCGTCGCAGGCATCTGCGGCGGCGGGGTGACAGAGATCAACACTTGCGCCCCGATTTGCCCAGAAGTGTCATCAGCCGAGTAAAGCCCCGGATTGATGCCGCCCGCTGCCAGCCAATAGCGCAGTTCGTAATTGTGGGTCGAAACCGGGAAAACCATGCCCATGTTGAATGGCTTGCCGTCCGCCGCATACTGATCCAGCACGGGTTTCAATGCTGAGGCGGAAATCGGATGCACCGGCTTGCCATCCACACCGACCGCAAGGCCGGGCTTCATCGCGGCCCAAACCGCGTTTGACACGGTGATGGCGTTGCCGTTCAGGTCCATCGAAAACGGCGTGACCAAAGCGGCCTTGGTGCCATAGCCAATCGTCGCGGCAATCGGCTGACCCGCCAGCATCTGCGCGCCGTCCAGTTGGCCCGAAACCACGCCGTCCAGCAGCACTTTCCAGTTGGCCTGCGCCTGCAGGGTTACAGACAAGCCCTCATCCTCGAAAAAGCCCTTTTCCTTGGCAATCGCCAACGGGGCCATGTCGGTCAGCTTGATGAAACCAAGCGTCAGTTGGTCTTTTTCGATGCCAGGGGTTTCGGCCCATGCGGCATTGGACAGGAAGGTAGAGCACAGAAGAAGGGCGGCGATACGGGACATGATGGGGCTACCTTGGCGAGAGTGGAAGGATGAGAATGCGAAAAAGGGCCGTCGACGCGCGCCGCGTATTGATGCGACTGGTCAGGCAGCCTTGCCTGCGTCCCGAGTTTTCGGGGAGGTCGGACGGAACGCCATTGCTCTGTCTTGAGCTGAAGTTCGCCGGGGATTCGACCTCGGTCAAGCGGGTTTCGTATAATTGCGGGAGCGGATCGATTCAGAAATGCTGCATTGCGGCAAAACTGCCTGTTTTTTCAGCGCACGCCTGCCGCAGGGTCGAAAATCGCGCCGTCAAAGAAACGATTGCGCTGCAAGGTCAAGCTGCCATGGGTGGCGGGAACCTGCTCGGCCTGCGACAGAATCCCCTCAGCCTTGTCCGAAGAGCGCGGCAGCGCCGCCCCGGCAGAGGCAAGGTGCAGCCGATAAAGATCACTGCGAAAGCAGGCGCGGGCCTTGTCCTGTGCAGTTTGCAGATCCAGACCGAAGCGCGCGGCAAGTCTGGCGGCAATCCAGGCAGCCTGACTGCGCCACGGGAAATTCGCGGCACCCTGATGAAAGGTCAGGAATTGATCAGCCCGGGCTTCCGACCCATCGGCAGCGACCATGATCCGGCCAGTAAGGGAATGTTCGATCAGGTCGGCGCTGATACCCAGATGGCCCGGAGATGCCAGCACTTCGACTGCGGTCAGCAAGTTTCCCGGCTCTGCCAGCCACCGCCCCGCACGCCAGACGGCCCGCATCAGGCAACCAGCGGCGTCCGGCTGTGCCTCGCACCAGCCTGCCCGCGTTGCCAGCACCTTTTCGGGGGCCTGGCTCCAGATCGCCGAACCGGGCAGCAAAAGGCGCGCGCCCGCCACCTCGACCGCGTGACTACCCCACGGCTCGCCTACGCAGAAGCCGTCGATCTCATCAGCCTGCAGCGCGTCGGCCATCCGCGGCGGCGGTACAGTGCGGATCGACACCGCCACCCCCGGTGCTGCGCGTTCCAGCCAATAGTGCAATAGCTCTGTCTGCATCGAAAATGGAAACGGTACCCCCATCCGCAATGGCCCTTGCAGCCGGCCCAATGCCTGGCCCATCGCCAAGGCATCGCCAAAGGGCGCGTCCAGATTTACCGCGAGCCGCCGCGACAGACCCAGCGTCTCGCCATTCAGCGCCAGCACCATCGGCGCCTCAAGCGGAACCGTGCCACCGCCCAGACCCAGCGCCCGCGCCACCGGGATCACCGACAGCATCTGCGCCGCATCGACCTGACCAAAGTCGAGCATGTCGCGCAGCATGGACCAGCTTGCGGCCCGCTCCAACCGCAGGTCGAGGCCCTCTTCCTCGGCAAAGCCCAAGGCCCGCGCAATGATCAATGGCGCCGCATCGACAAGGGGCACATAGCCTGCGTGCAAAGTTTGCGTCATTTCAGCAATTCCGCCGCCATGATCAGCGCCTGCGCCACGTCCACCACCCGCTTGCCCTGATCCATCGCCGTCTTGCGGATCAACTGATAGGCGGCGCCTTCGTCCAGACCCTTGGCCCGCATGACGAAAGCCTTGGCGCGGTCGATCACCTTGCGCTCTTCTAACGCAGCCTTCGTGGTGGCCAGCTCGGTCCGCATTCGGCTGAACATGTGAAATCGCGCAATCGCCGCATCAAGGATCGGCTTGATCCGCTCTGGTCGCAGGCCATCGACGACATAAGCCGATACTCCGGCCTCGATTGCGGCACGGGTCACGCCGGGATCGGATCGATCCACGAACATCGCCACCGGGCGCTCCATCGGGCCGGAGGCCAGCGTCAACTCTTCCAGCACATCGCGCGACGGGCTGGCGACGTCGATCAACACCACATCCGGCCGATGCTCGGCGATGCGCCGCGCCAGCCCGGCGTCGTCGGACAGAACCGTTATGCGGTAGTCGCCAGCTTCGGTCAAAGCATCGACGATACGCAAGGCGCGCTCGCGATCTTTTTCGACAACGATGATGGAAAGGCCGGCAGTCATTCTTTTTCTGACCCGCGTGATGAGATGCACCTGTGACACGCCACGCTGGCTATCAAAGTGTCTTGGCGGCCAATATCGCGGGTCTGGCGCTTGTATGCCTATTTAATGTGCAGACTTTGCCAAGATAGCCCTATGCCGACTAATATTTAGGCAAAATGCTTCCTGGCCGTTGGGACGTGGCGCATGTGGCCCTCTACCCTGGACTGACAACTTTCCCTCTTAGCCATGAGCAGCAAAGATAACGAAACGGTTGATCAGAAAGCTGGCAATCGCGGCAATCGCCGAAGTCAGCAACAGGATACCGACGTCGATGATGAAGTGGTGGGTGATAAACCGGGTCGTCACCTGCGCTACCGCGGCCAGACTGACGATCTGCGTCAGGACATACAGCGGAAACGCAGCTTTGCGGGTGTTGCGGGCCCCGAATGCGAAATGTTTGTGTGCGAGAAAGGCCCACGGTATGCACAAGAGGTATACGACGACACTGGTTGCGAAGGGTGGCGCAGCAGCCACGCGGATCAGCGCGGCAGTCGTAACTGAATAGATAACGCTGAAGGTGCCGCCAACGACAAGAAACCGAAAGAACGAACTGGCGAAGATTTCGGACAGCTTCATGGATTCGGGGTCGCGGTAGTTGGCGGCGCTTTGAATAGGGCGAAGTCGTCACTTTCGAATACGAATGGCGTCAGACCCGCAACCATTTCGCCGTGCAACAGGCCGTTTGCGATGGCAAGATCGCCACCGTAGTTGGTTTTGCGGCACAAAAGCACATAGTCAGCCCCGGTCGAGGTCAATGCTGACTGCATGTTTGCGGCAGTTTCGAACGGAAATATTCCGTTCGAAAATGCTGCGGCGCTGCGATGATAGGGAGCAGACAGTCCGTCATGGTGTGTCACCAGAATCAGCGGTGCGCCAAAATTGAGCGTCGTCAGAATTCGGGCTTTCGGCAAAGCGTTCAATGCGGTCAGGGATTTGAGACTGTCGCACGACGCATCCAGCATCTCTGGCCGAAGTTTCTTGAGCGCGTCTGTCCCCCCGGTCGCACGAACAACCTGGGCGCTGATGTCATTCAGCTGCGGTGCCAGCAGTGTGGCAAATGCACAAAGGACAACGACAACCGCCGTCGTAAATTTGGGTCGTTGAGTCCAAAGCTGAACCAACGATTGGAACACGAAACCCGTCAGAAAGGGGACCGCGCACGCAGCCATACCGATCGCGCGAATCTGAAAGAAACTGCCGATCAGCCCGACACTGCCAAGCAGGATCATTTGCAGGACGGCGTTGCGCTGGACAGTTTCGGCTGGCAACCATGTCCGGCGGATCCAGAACACGATGGCCAGCACAATAGCACCGGCCACGGGCGTTACGGTGCTGTTGTAGGCAAATGGTTGCCGCATTAAAAACACCAGACCGGGCTGCGCTTCGGTAATCCGGGTCGACATCAACTTTTGGACCTCGGGCGGCAATTTGCCGTATGGACCGGCCAGGCACGGCTGCAGCAGCGGCCAGAATATCCACAATCCCAACGACGCCACCACAATGGTCGCCAGCAACCTGAGAGCAGGTTGCGAAAGCCAGCGCTGCGCAGCCATCGGTATCAGGCAGGCACAGGCGGCAATCACCGTTACGGATAATACCGGCATCGCGAGTGCATCGCATTGCGGGACCAACCAGAGGTTGGAGCCGGTCTGCGCCACAAAAAACAAAGCTGAAGCTGCGGTTAGGGTCGTGCAAAACGCTGCGAGCAGTCGATTTGCCTCTGCCATACCAAACGATGCCCGGACAGTCATGATAGACCCGGCCACAACTACCAGCGCCATCATCTCTAGTCCAACCGCTAGCGAAAACGCGGCTGCAATGCCTGCAACTGCACCGCGTACCAGTGGTCGCCCCTGCCAGACCATATTGAACGCGACCAGCGTCATCATCAGGACCTGCACATTGTGGTGGTCGATGCGGCCCGGTCTGAAATACAGGCTGGCAATTGGAGGCCAGAGGAAAAGACAAATGATTGCAAAGTAGGCCGCCAACGCGCCAAATATCCGGTTGGTGCCGTTTGCCACCAGGATCACCAGCACCGCCAGCAACACTGCGGGCCATGCCACAAGTCCGATCTGCTCTGCCTGCGCCATCGGCACGAACCACGAAGCAGGGACGATGATGGTGGCTATCAGAAAATCCAGCAGACGCGACCAGTGCATTGATATGCCTTCCGGTGGCAAAATCCGGTACTGCGTCATGTCGAACCAGCTCTGCCCGTCCAGCCACGCCCGCACGGACATGAGGCGCATCATGTCATCATTGTCGCCCGCCAGCAGGATATTGGTGATCTTTGGCAGTACCAGCAGCGATTTCAGGGCTATCAGGACCACTGCAGCGTACTTCACGATCTGAAAAAGGCCGCCGGACGATAGGCGATTGGCAGAAGGGTCGCTCATGAACAGTCCCAAGCACTGATGTTAGCGCCGAGAGAAACATGCTGTCGGCAGGATATGGCAATTGCTGGCGATCAATATTTGCGCTTCGTGGCAGGAATGGGTCACCAAAATAGCAACTCTGTGCCCCGAATTTGCCCCGATTTGCTAGCAGTGATGAACCCGTAACGTCCGCGTGCCCGGGGCAAAGTCATGACCGAACTGACCATCTTGATGCCATGTCTGAACGAGGCTGAGACGCTGGAGGTGTGCATCGTCAAGGCGCAAGCCTATCTGCTACGGTCCGGCGTTGATGGCGAGGTGGTCATTTCCGACAACGGCTCGACCGACGGCAGCCAGGCGATTGCCGAAAGATTTGGCGCGCGCGTGATAAACGCACCGCAAAAAGGCTATGGTGCGGCGCTGATTGCTGGGATCAGGGGCGCGCGGGGCAAGTTCATCATCATGGGTGACAGTGATGATTCATATGATTTTTCGCGGCTAGACGCCTTTGTGGCGGCGCTGCGAGCCGGGTTCGATCTGGTCATGGGCAATCGGTTCAAGGGGGGAATAGCCAAGAACGCCATGCCGCCGCTGCACCGCTATCTGGGCAACCCAGTCCTATCGACGATTGGCCGTATCTTCTATCGTGCCCCGGTCGGCGATTTTCATTGCGGCCTGCGCGGCTTTTCGCGGCAGGCGATCATGGGGCTGGAGCTGACGACGCCCGGCATGGAATTTGCCTCTGAAATGGTGATCAAGGCGACGCTTTTGGGACTGAAGGTCACGGAGGTGCCGACGACGCTAAGCCCGGATGGCCGGTCACGCCCCCCGCATCTGCGTAGCTGGCGCGACGGCTGGCTGCATCTGAAGCTGCTGCTGACGTTCGCGCCTTATTGGCTATTCTTGTATCCCGGCCTTCTGTTGCTGACGCTGGGAACGGCGGCGTTTACTGCGCTGATGTTTGGACCGGTTCACATTGCTGGGGCCAACTTTGACGTGGCGACGCTGATCCTTGCATCGGCGTTGATCCTGACCGGCTATCAGATGTCGTGTTTTTCGGTGCTGGCCAATCTGTTTGCCGTGAAATTTGGCCTTTTGCCCAAGACTGCGAGGTTTGAAGGGTTTCGCGACAGGATCAGCGTGGACGGGGCCTGCCTGCTGGGGGGTGCGTTCCTGCTGGTATCGGTTGCGACGACATTGACCGCCGTGGGGATTTGGGCCGGTGCAGGGTTTGGCGATTTGAACGCCGGGACCATTGCACGGGCAGCGGCGTTTGCGGTCGTCAGCGCATCGCTTGGGGTGCAGACCGTCACGACGGGTTTCTTGTGGGGTTTGTTGTCGCAAAGCGTTCGCACTGCCGTGAAGCCGCTGGGTGAGCCATCGTTTGGGTTGCAGACCGCTGGCTGAGGGCTAGGTCGAAATGGAGTTGGGGTATATTCTGGGTCGGGAGGCCCAGATGACACACCCTGATCCGCGCGCTGATTTATATACTCACGACGTCGTAAACCAACCCGCTGCCCGAGGGGACCTGGACCTGTGGGGCGACGATCCTGTGCTGCGTGAAGCGGTGGCGCGGGAGGGTGGTCAGGCTGATTGCCTTAGCGATTACGGGCGGTTGCTGGGGTCTGCCGACATGCGGGCCGCCGGGCGGGACGCCAATCGTCATGTGCCAGAGTTGCGGCAGTTCGATCAGGGCGGTCGGCGACTGGATGAGGTGCAGTATCATCCGTCTTATCACCGGTTCATGGCTGCTGGTCGGGGTGCGGGCTATTCCTCGATCGCTTGGGAAAACGGAACTGGCGGCCATGTCACCCATGCCGCGATGGTCTATCTGGCAAGCCAGGTGGAGCCGGGTCATTGCTGTCCGCTGACCATGACCTATGCGGCTATCCCATCGTTGGCTGCATCGGAAAGCCTTTCGGCGCAATGG
>JBDSXE010000039.1:0-4428 GCA_039926325.1 Paracoccaceae bacterium
GCCACCGCCGCCGAACATGACAGCGCCCGCAACACTCAACTTGCTTATGGCCGCGACCTGATCGCATTTTCCGATTGGATTGCGACACAGGGTCAGAGCTTCGCCACCGCCGGCCGCCCCGCCGTGGAATCCTATCTGATTGCGTGCGAGGCCGAAGGGCTGGCCCAATCCACCCGCGCCCGCCGCCTGTCCGCCATTCGTCAACTGTTCCGTTTTGCCCTCGAAGAAGGCTGGCGCGACGACAACCCTGCCCTTCGTATCACCGGCCCCGGTGCCAGCAAACACCTGCCGCAAACCCTGTCGCAGGACGAAGTGACCCAAATCCTCGACGCCGCCCGCCTGTTTGGCCGTGGCGAGCGCGACCGTATCCGCAACTCCGCGTTGGTCGAACTGCTGTACGCCACGGGTATGCGGGTGTCCGAACTCGTCGAACTGCCCATCGCCGCTGCGCGCGGCGACCCCCGAATGATCCTCGTCAAAGGCAAGGGCGACAAAGAACGCATGGTGCCACTCAGCACGCCTGCCCGCGCCGCCATCACCGCTTGGCTGATCCTGCGCGACAGCGATGACGAATTGACGCGCAAGGCGGGCAAGCCGCTGCCGCGCCATCTGTTCCCCGGCCCCGGCGCCGCAGGCCATCTGACCCGCCAGTATTTCTACCTGCTGATCAAAGGCATCGCTGCTGCGGGCGGCGTTGATCCCGGCAAAGTCACGCCGCACACCATCCGCCACGCCTTTGCCACCCACCTTCTGGCAGGCGGTGCTGATCTGCGCGTCATCCAGACGCTATTGGGCCACGCCGACCTCGCCACGACAGAGATTTACACCCATGTGTTGGAGGATCAGTTGAAAGACCTTGTCCTTAAACACCACCCCCTCGCTCGCAAGACTTGACCCCCCGACTGCACTGATTCAAGGACGACCCCGATGGAAATGCTGAACGCAACCTTCTGGCTGACCGTCGCGGCAGTCGCCCTGCTGCTGCTGATATCCGCCTTCTTTTCGGGGTCCGAAACCGCCCTGACCGCCGCCTCTCGGGGAAAACTCAAAGCGCAGGCTGACAAGGGATCCAGTGGTGCCGCAGCCGCGCTGAAAGTTACCGACGACAGTGAACGGATGATCGGCGCACTGCTCTTGGGTAACAACGTCGCCAACATCCTGTCCGCGTCGCTTGTGACCGCCCTGCTCACAGATATCGTCGGGGCCAACGGCGTCGCCGTCGCTACCGTCGTTGTCACCGCTTTGGTGCTGGTGTTTGGCGAAGTGCTGCCCAAGACGCTGGCCATCATCGACCCCGAACCCTTCGCCGCCCGCGTGGCCCCTGTGATCCGCATCCTGATCATGCTGTTCTCGCCCATCGTGACCACGGTGCGGGCCTTTGTTCGCGTCATTCTCCGCGTCTTCGGCGTCCGCGCGGACCCCAATCGCCAGTTCCTGGCCCTGCGCGAAGAAATAGCGGGTGCCATCGCCCTCGGCCACTCCGAAGGCGCGGTGGAGCGTGAGGATCGCAACCGCCTACTGGGTGCGCTGGACCTGTCCGACCGTACTGTCGATGAGATCATGCGCCACCGCCGCGAGATGGAGATGATCGACGCCGATCTGCCCCCGGACGAGATCATCAAGCTGGTCCTCGCCTCGTCGCACAGCCGCCTGCCGGTCTATCGTGGCAGCGACGAAAACATCCTCGGGGTGATCCACGCCAAAGACCTTCTGCGCGACATCGACCGGCTGGAACGCATCAGCGCCACCCGGGCCGATGCGCTGGCCGCCCTCGACATCGTGAAGGTCGCGATGAAACCGTATTTCATCCCCGACACCACCAGCCTTGACGAACAAATGCAGGAATTTCTGAAACGCCGCACCCATTTCGCGCTTGTGGTCGACGAATACGGCACTCTGCAAGGGCTGATCACGCTAGAGGATATTCTGGAAGAAATCGTTGGCGACATCACCGACGAATTTGACGTGGTGGACAAATCGCTGGCCGTCAAAAAGACCGAGGACGGCAGCTATCTTGTCGAAGGCACCATGACGATCCGTGATTTCAACCGCGCAACCGACTGGTTCCTGCCCGACGAAGAGGCGAATACGGTGGCCGGCCTTGTCATCCACGAGGCGCAGATGATCCCGGCAGAAGGCCAGACCTTCAGCTTTCACGGATTTAGGTTCGAGGTGGTGACACGCCGCGAAAACCGGCTTACCCGGCTAAAGGTCCGACCGCTTTAGAAAATCTCAATCGGGCTGGACGGACCCATCAGCCCGGTCAGGTTAATTTGCGGCCCGGGCCGAAATCAAGAACCACTTCGCTCGTCTAGCCCTTGCCAAACAGCGAACCAAGCACACCCCGCACCACCGCCTGCCCGGTACGCGAGCCGATCTGCCGGGCAAAGCTTTTGGCAAACGCCTCGGTCAGCGAATCGCTGCGGCTGGCACTGTTTCTTGGCTGCGGGGCTGGAGCAGTTTGGGCCGCCCCGCCTACCCCGCCGCCATAACGGCGCGCGTTCTGAAACTCTGGATTTCCACCGGAGGGGACGGTCGTGGTTTCGGTCGAGGCTGCTCCGGCATTCCCGGCGGCTGCGGCAGTTCTGGCACGCAGCCGCTCGTAGGCGGAATCGCGGTCCACCGTCTGATTATACTTGGCCCCCATCGGTGACGACGCAATGATGCTTGCCCGCACGGCGGGATCAATCGGTCCAAGTTGCGATGACGGTGGTCTGACCATCGTGCGTTCGACGATGCCCGGAATCCCTTTGTCCTCTAAAAACGACGTGACCGCCTCGCCCGTCCCTACATCGCGGATCGCTTGCGCCGTGTCGAAACGCGGATTGGGCCGATAGGTCTGGGCGGCCAAGTTCAGGTCTTTCTGGTCGTTCGGGGTAAAGGCGCGCAGGCCGTGCTGCACGCGGTTGCCCAACTGGCCCAGAATGATCTCGGGAATATCGCCGGGATTCTGCGAGATGAAATACACGCCAACCCCCTTTGACCGGATCAGTCGCGCCACCTGTTCCACCTTTGCAATCAATGCCTTGGGAGCGTCGGTGAACAAAAGGTGCGCCTCGTCGAAAAAGAACACGAGCTTTGGTTTGTCGGGATCACCCACCTCTGGCAGCGTCTCGAACAACTCCGACAGCAGCCACAGCAGGAAAGTCGCGTAAAGTTGCGGGCTTTGCATCAGCTTGTCGGCGGCCAGAATGTTGATCATCCCCGCGCCAGTCACGTCCGTCCGCATGAGGTCCGCCAATTCCAGCGCCGGTTCGCCAAACATCTGCGCCGCACCCTGATTCTCCAGCATCAGCAACTGCCGCTGAATTGCAGCAACCGATGTCGGTGAGACGAGGCCGTATTTCGCTGAAATCGCTGTCGCGTTCTCGACAATGAAGATCAGCAGCGCCTGCAAATCCTTCAAATCCAAAATCGGCAGCTGCTCCTCATCCGCCAGCCGGAATGCGACGTTCAACACACCCTCTTGCGTGTCATTCAGCGCCAGCATCCGCGCCAGCAGCAACGGCCCCATCTCGGCCACGGTGGCCCGGATCGGGTGCCCAGACTGCGCGAAGATATCCCAGTAAGTCACGGGGAATGCGCGGTATTGTAGATCAAGCCCAATGGTGGTCGACCGCTTGATGAAGGCGTCGTGCAGCTTTTGCGTGGTGGAGCCTGCTACCGCTATCCCCGACAGATCGCCTTTCACATCGGCCAGAAAAACCGGCACGCCCGCCGCCGAAAATCCCTCCGCCAGGATTTGCAGCGTCACGGTCTTACCGGTGCCGGTGGCCCCTGCGATCAGCCCATGCCGGTTGCCGTATTTCAGCAGCAGGTTCTGCGGCACGCCATAGCCTTCACCGCCGCCGCCTACGAAAATACTGTCCGTCATATGAAATTTCCTGACTGCCTAAATCGGCCTTGCTCCCCGGACTGTACGTCCGCTCTTGTGCATAAAATACACCTTTGGCCTGTCTCTGCTATCCTGATCTCATCGGGCCCGCGATGAATCGCCGCCTACCTTGGTGCGTCCTTGTCGGGCCAACCGCTCTGCCAGGCCGGTGGCTCTTTTTTGTGACAATGACGATAAGGAATTCCAGTTGACGACTAAGTGAAACCGCCGTAGCGTCCCCCTCATCAAGTCGGCCAGTCCGACAGGGAGCAAAAAAACGCAAAGAAAAAGGGCCGTGCTTCGGCCCTTTTTCCTTGTCTGACAGTGACTTGACACTGCAACCTGCAGGCGGCGAATTTTCGCTTAAATCTCTTAGAAGTGTTGCGTTATTGACCTTTCCTGCCTGACGTCAGTGCAACGCCATGCTAGATGATCTGCAAATATCAAGGATGGTTGGAATGCCCAAAAACCTGCGTATCTTCGCTCTTAGCCTCGGCCTCGTGGCTGCTGCCACCCTCAGCTTTGGTCAAACGACCACCACAACGCCCCCAGTC
>JBDSXE010000040.1:0-9697 GCA_039926325.1 Paracoccaceae bacterium
GGCCATGCGCCGATTTAGCCCGAAGCTTTGGCGGATGCCATAGCACTCCACCCCAATATCACGCAGCCTCATGCCCGTCTCATGTTCATCTCCGCACCAACGTAGGGCGCAAATGCAGAATTTGCCGCAGGTGCATTGCGCCCTACCTATGCGTCATCGTAACAAATAGGTCTCGCCATGAACGCCCCCGTCAAAAACCTTCGCATCGCTGACCACCCGGTCCACGACCAATTCCTTGGCCGTTGGTCGCCCCGTGCCTTTACCGCAGAGGCGATGATCGAAAAGGATGTGCTAACCCTGTTGGAAGCCGCACGTTGGGCACCGTCTGCCAGCAACATGCAGCCGTGGCGCTTTGTCTATGGCCTGCGCGGTGATGCGGGATTTGCTGCGATTGGCGACGCTTTGGTGCCGTTCAACCGTAGTTGGGCCGACAAAGCCGCAGCTTTGATCGTGGTCGCCTCCAAAACCACCGTGCTGAAGGACGAGGCAGAGGTCGCCAATGCCTCCCATGCCTTCGACGCAGGCGCCGCATGGGCGCAATTGGCTCTGCAAGCGCATTTGAACGGCTGGATCGCTCACGCGATGGGCGGCTTTGACCATACCAAACTGGCCGCCAACCTGAACTTGCCCAAAGGCTACGCCCTGCACGCCGTTGTGGCCGTCGGTCGCCAGGGCAATCCTGCCAGCCTGCCCGAAATGCTGCAAAGCCGCGAACACCCGTCCGACCGCGTGCCGATGGCCGACATCGCGCGTCACGGCAGCTTTGCATAGTCCATCTGCCAGATACTCTGGCCGCGCCGATTTGTCGGCGCGGCTGATTTCACCAGCTTATTCTTCGATAATTGTGAATTCGCGCCGCACCGCATTGGTGGCTGCGAACCACGTCGATGCTCGATTGCGCGATTGATGCGCCTCAAAGGCCGCGCGATCCGTGAAAAGCTCGTCGACCTGCCATACCATCGGATCAATGGTCGGCGTAACCTCGAAGCTAAGGTTTCCCGGTTCGGCACGTGTCAGCCGCATATGTTCTGGCAGGTGCAGCCGCACAGCAGCCGCGTCCTCATCCGTCAGACAAGTCAACTGGCCATGCAGACGGATCATTCCAGTTCGATCGTGCCCGGCGGTTTGGACGTACAGTCGTAAAACACCCGATTGATTCCCGGCACTTCCTGAATGATCCGCGTCGCCGTCTCCCCAAGGAAATCGTGGGTGAACGGATAGTAATCCGCCGTCATGCCGTCGACGGATGTGACGGCCCGTAGCGCAAGCGCATAGTCGTAGGTGCGATAATCGCCCATCACGCCCACGGTTTTCATCGGCAGAATGGCGGCAAACGCCTGCCAAATCTCGTCGTAAAGCCCGTGTTTGCGGATCTGGTCGATGTAGACGGCATCGGCTTGCCGCAGGATGTCCAGCTTTTCGCGGGTAATCTCACCCGGACAACGGATCGCAAGGCCGGGACCGGGAAAGGGGTGACGGCCGATAAAGCTGGCGGGCAGGCCAAGCTCGCGGCCCAACGCCCGAACCTCGTCCTTGAACAACTCGCGCAGCGGTTCGACCAGCTTCAGGCCCATCTTCTCCGGCAGACCACCGACGTTGTGGTGCGATTTGATGGTGACAGACGGGCCACCACTGAACGAAACCGACTCGATCACGTCTGGATACAACGTGCCCTGCGCCAGAAATTTCGCCCCTCCCACCGCGTGCGCGTGTTTTTGGAAAACGTCGATGAACAGGCGGCCGATCGTCTTGCGCTTGACCTCCGGGTCAGTGACACCCTCCAGCGCCCCAAGGAACAATTCGCTTTCATCGGCATGGATCAGCGGCATGTTGTAGTGTTCGCGGAACATCGTGACGACCTGTTCAGCCTCGCCCAGTCGCAGCATGCCGTGGTCAACGAACACGCAGGTCAGCTGGTCGCCAATCGCCTCATGGATCAGAACCGCCGCAACCGAACTGTCAACGCCGCCCGACAGTCCGCAGATGACCTTGGCGTCGCCGACCTGATCGCGGATGCGCTGAATTGCGGCCTCGCGGTAGGCGCCCATCGTCCAATCGCCTTTGAAGCCCGCCAGTTTGACGAAATTCTCGTACAATCTGGCACCTTTCGGGGTGTGATGAACCTCTGGGTGGAACTGCACGGCATAGAAGTGCCGGGCAGGGTCTGCGGTGATGGCAAAGGGCGCATTGGGCGAGGTGCCGTAAACCTGAAAACCGGGCGCGATTTCAGACACATGGTCGCCGTGGCTCATCCAGACCTGCTCGCGGCCCTCTACGAACCAACCCTCAAGAATGGATAGCTTGTCCTTGGTCGGTGTCACGTATGCCCGGCCAAATTCGGCGGTACCGTGGCCGCGTTCCACTTTGCCGCCCAAGAGGTGCATCATGGCCTGCTGCCCGTAACAGATGCCCAAGATCGGAACGCCCATTTTGAACACGCCTATCGGCGGCAGCGGCGCACCATCGGCAAACACGCTGGACGGACCGCCGGAAAAGATCACGGCCTTGGGCGCGAAATCTTTCAGGAACGCGTCAGTCACTTTGTTGAACGGGTGTATCTCGCAATAAACATGCAGCTCGCGCAGGCGGCGGGCGATAAGCTGGGTGACTTGCGAACCGAAGTCGATGATCAAAAGGCGGTCAGGATTTTGCATGCGCCCGCGTAGCTTTTGAGGCGGGAAAGTGCAAGGGGGCGCCGCCTGTTGCCGCTCTTGGTTTTTTTGCGCCAACGGGAGCAATAATGAGTATTTTCACCAAGATGAAATTGCAGGAGGCGTCGTTTCCGTCACAGGTTCATGTCGGTTTTGGCGCGCAAGCGGCGCATTCGGGGAGCCATCGCTACCAGCCTCGCGGCATAACGGGGTCAAATTCGGGAGGCTAAAATGAGCGATACAGGTGCGGGACGCAGGGCGCGAGGCGGTGGTGGGGCAACCCGGCGGGCAGAGCGGACGGCGGTGTCGTTTGAAACAGCGCGCTTTATCCAGCGCAACATCCCGAACTTCGAGATTCTGAACGAAGAAGCGTTGCAGATCATCGAATGGAACGCCGATTCCGTTCTGGAAGAGATCGGCGTGAACTTTATCGAGAATCCCGCTGCTTTGCAGCTGTGGCGTGATGCCGGTGCCGATGTGAAAGGCGAACGCGTCCACATTCCGCGCGGTCTGGCCCGCAAGCTGTGTTCGACCGCACCACGCACCTTCACCCAAGTCGCCCGCAACCCGGCGCGCAATGTCGAAATCGGTGGCCGCAATCTGGTGCTGGCTCCGGTTTACGGCCCGCCCTTCGTGCGCGACGCTGAAAATGGTCGCCGTTACGCCACCATCGCAGATTTCCAGAATTTCGTGAAGCTTGGATATATGTCGAAGTGGCTGCACCATTCAGGCGGCACGGTGTGCGAGCCGACCGACGTTCCGGTCAACAAGCGCCATCTGGATATGGTCCACGCCCATATGCTGTACTCCGACAAGCCGTTCATGGGTTCGGTAACAGAGCCGTCACGCGCCGCGGATTCGGTCGCGATGGCGAAAATTCTGTTCGGCGACGATTTCGTTGACCAAAACACAGTGATGACCAGCCTGATCAACATCAACAGCCCGCTGACCTTTGACGGCATCATGATGGGCGCGATGGAGGTTTACGCCAAAGCCAACCAGGCGACCATAGTGTCACCGTTCATCGTTGGCGGCGCGATGGCTCCGGTTACGGTGGCGGGCACGCTGACGCAGGTTCTGGCAGAGGTGCTGGCGGGCGTGGCCTATAACCAATTGGTGCGCCCCGGCGCACCTGTCATTGCCGGGGCATTCGTGACCTCAATCGATATGAACTCTGGTGCGCCGACCTTTGGCACCCCGGAAGCCGCCCACATCACCTATGGTGCCGGTCAGTTGGTGCGCCGACTTGGGCTGCCTTATCGGTCTGGCGGGGCGTTCTGCGGATCCAAGTTGCCCGATGCTCAGGCGGCTTACGAGTCCGCGAACAGTCTGAACATGGCGCTGCTGGCGGGTGTGAACTTTATGCTGCATGCGTGCGGCTGGCTGGAGGGCGGGCTGGTATCGTCTTACGAGAAATTCGTGATGGACGCTGATCAGTTGGGCACGTTGCACCACTTGGCGCAGGGTGTTCACATGGACATCAACGGTCAGGCGATGGACGCCATCCGCGAAGTTGGTCCGGGCGGACACTATCTTGGGTGCGAACACACGCAAGCCAACTTCAAAACTGCCTTCTGGCGCAGCGACCTTTTCGACTACAAACCGTTCGAGACCTGGGCCGAAGAAGGCGCGCGGGATACTCAAGCTTTGGCGGGTGAGCGGGTCAAGAAGATGCTGGGGGATTACCAGCAGCCGGATCTCGACATCGGCATTGCGGATCAGCTGACCGACTATGTCGCCCGTCGCAAATCCGAAATGCCAGACGCGTTTGTCTGACGCTACGCATTCGCCTCACGAACGTCGCTAATCCGGAAACAATCAAGCCCGCGCCCTCCTCCGGGACGCGGGCTTTTTTGTCACATAGCCGCAACGCGCGGCAGCAGGCGCACCTCGGCCATCAAGGCGATCAGCACATCGATATGATGCGACACCGAATAGCCGGCCTCACCAGCCTTGCGCGTCGTTTCCAACACCTCTTCCTCGCTCAAAAGCCGCTGGATTGCCCGGTCAGGTGAGGGTTGAGCATTCAAAAGCCTGCGCAAATCCCGATCCCGGCGATAGTCAGCAAGGCCGCAACGTGCGGCCCGGATCAGAAGTTGCGGGCGGTGCAGATCGGCAAGCAAGGCGCGAAAGTCGGTCATGATACAGCTCCTCGGGTTGGATCTGCATCATGCAACGCTGCAACTCCGCGTTGCACTTTTGTCATTTTGACCGCGCGGTGGTTTCTGAATTGTTTAGGAATTAGAAACAATGGTAGCGATACCTCAGATATTAACGATTGGGTAACCATTGAATCTCACGGTTGCAAAAGTTCAAAAATCGAACATCCGGCAGCTAGAACCGGAGCGGAACGCCATCATGCAACCGGAACTTTGCGCCGACGTGACCTTGCCCGCCTGGCTGCCCGATGCGGTGCGGCTTTACCTTGACCACACGACCGAAGGTTTGTCGTTTCGCGCCATTGCACGACGCGACGGGATGCACGCCTCGACCGTGTTGCGTCAGGTGCGGCGGTATGAAGGGCGGCGCGATGACCCATTGCTGGACGAGGCGCTGCAAGCCTTGTCGTTGGGTCTGGGGGCCCAAGTGACTAAAATAGCCAGAAAGGACCAAACGCCCATGTCGGCTCCGATCCGCCATCAAAACCTGTCCATCGACGAGTCCACAATCCTGCGAGAAGGCCGCCGCATCTTGCGCCGCCTGGCCGAGCCTGGGTCAGTACTGGCGATTGCGCCTGATATGGAAAAAGCCGTCGTTATGCGCGAATTTCCAGACGGCAGAACCGCGCGCACAGCGGTGGTTGAACGCGGGTTGGCACTGGCCTTCGCGCTAAAGGACTGGATTGTCTGCCGAAAAGCTGGCCGTGTCACCAGTTATGAGCTGTCCGCGACGGGTCGTGCGGCCCTGAAACGCATGATGGAAACCGAAGAGGCTGGACGCATTGGGCTGGCAGAATCCGCTGTGCCCTTTGGCGCGCAGCACCGCGAATGGGACGAGCGTGAAGTGCCGGGTGACGATGGCCCGCGCCGGATCCGCTATAACCTTGCTGAAAGCCCGGTTGCCGTGTTGGGGCGGCGTCGCGACAAGGATGGCCGCCTGTTTCTGGAACCCGAACTGATCGAGGCCGCAGAACGTCTGCGCGAGGATTTCGAACTGGCCCAGATGGGTCCGCGCGTCGCCCAGAATTGGGAGCGGTTTTTGACCGGCAGCGACCGTGGCGGCTTTCGCGCCGATGCAGGAGGTGCGGCAGGTCCGCGCGCCGCCCGTGACCGCGTTGCCGTGGCTTTGCGCGATCTTGGGCCGGGTTTGGGCGATGTGGCCTTGCGGGTGTGCTGTTTTCTAGAGGGGATCGAGGCCGCCGAACGCCGCATGGGGTGGGCGGCGCGGTCCGGCAAGATCGTTCTGCGGATCGCCCTGCAACGGCTGCGGCGACACTATGACGAGACTTACGGCAAATCGGGGCCGCTGATCGGTTGACTGAAAACTGATCGGTTGACCGAAAACGGCGGCAGTTGAAATACTGCCGCCGCTTGGCAGCCCTCAGGCTGCTTTCTTCATGGTTGTCGCAGTGCCCCGGAAAACCGGCTCGGCCTTTTCATACGACTTGATGATGACATCGACCATTTTCTCGATCTTGGCCTTGTCTTTGGATACATCCAGCGCCGACGAATGATCTTTCGCCGCCTTGGTATAGCTGTCGCGCAACGACTTCAGCTCCATCAAAAGCGGTGCTGCCGTCTTCAGGATGCCAGCCGCAGCTTTCATGTCGTCCGCAGCCTTTTCGATAGCCGCATTGCAAAGCTCGCGGATCTGTTTTTCGACGCTCACCGCATGTTTGAAATTCTTGTTGAGGTTGCGGTCCACGAACAACTGCGGCAGTTCCGTCGCATCTTTCCTTTTGTCCTGATCAGCTGGTGCCTGCGCCAGAACTTTCCCGACCGTTTTTTGAAAGTTTTTCGCATAGCCCAAGGCGGCTGGCGTGACCTTTTCGGTATAGTATTTGCTGGCTTTCAGCATGTCCTTGCGATCCGCGTCGGCCTTGACCAACAGACCCTCGATTTCCTTCTTGGACTCCGACTTGTCCTTGCGGCCTTTCAGGTCTTTCTCGATGGCATTCGTCAGCTTTGCCACCTCAACAACCGCATCTCCCGCCTTCAGGCAAAAGTTTTCAAACGCCCGAATTTCCTCGGTCAGCATCGAGGTCGCTTTGTCCAGCAGTCCCAACGCTTCCTTGAAGCTTTTGTCCTTGGTGAAATCTGCCAGCCCGGTGCCGGCCACGCCGTTCTTGCGCGCCGTGACCATGCTATCGGCCAGATTTTCCTCGCCCTGCGAACAGGTCGCCCAAGCGGTGCTAAGCCGCTTGCTGTACGCTTGTGCTTCGATGAACGAATAGGTCTTTATCGACGAAGCCAGCTTCGCATAATCTTTCTGAAACTTTTCCCATTCCTTCGCCATTAACGACTCCCCTTTCAAATCGCATAGGTGTCATGCACCTTGCATGCCCCGCAGTGTTAGGAACGACTTTTAATCCCTTGCGTCAAAGGTTATGTTTCGGAACAATTTCCCCTGCGAAGGAGCCTCCGTTGTCCCCGCGCGACCTGAAACTGCCGGAAGAACGCCACCCGGAAAAGGCGCATCGTCCCGACAACGTGCAGCCGAAAAAACCTGACTGGATCAGGGTCCGCGCACCCACTTCCGAAGGCTACAAACGCACCCGCGACATCCTGCGCGAGAAGAATTTGGTGACCGTCTGCGAAGAAGCGGGCTGCCCGAACGTGGGCGAATGCTGGAGCCAGGGTCACGCCACCATGATGATCATGGGCGACATCTGTACCCGCGGCTGTTCGTTCTGCAACATCGCCACCGGCAAACCGCGCGCGCTCGACGCATTCGAGCCGGGCAGAGTGGCTTATGCGGTGGCCGAACTGGGCCTGAAACATGTCGTCGTGACCAGCGTTGACCGCGATGATCTGGAGGATGGCGGTGCCGAACATTTCGCCATGACCATCCGTGCGATCCGCCGTCATGCCCCCGACACCACCATCGAAATCCTGACGCCCGATTTCCTGAAATGCGCCCCCTCAGCCGTCGAAAACGTCGTGACGGCTCGCCCTGATGTGTTCAACCACAACCTTGAAACCGTGCCGGGCCTATATCCAGAGGTTCGCCCCGGTGCGCGCTACTTTGCCAGTCTGCGGCTTTTGCAGCGCGTCAAGGAACTTGACCCGACGCTATTCACGAAATCCGGCATCATGGTTGGTCTGGGCGAAGACCGTCAGGCCGTCCTGCAAGTCATGGACGACATGCGCGCTGCCGATGTCGATTTTCTGACCATCGGGCAGTACCTGCAACCCACCCCGAAACACCACCGCGTTGACCGGTTCGTCACCCCGGAAGAGTTCAAGACCTACGAAGCCGCCGCCTATGCCAAAGGCTTCCTGATGGTTTCCGCCACACCACTCACGCGGTCCAGCTATCACGCAGGCGACGACTTCGCACAACTCAGAACCGCCCGCCTCGCCAAACTGGGCAGCATCTGACCCGCCGCTCATCAAGCCAGCCAGCTTTCTTCGCTTGATCCAGCCAGACGCTCCGCGGGGAGTATTTGGAAAGGCCAAATCGCAAGGACGAACGCCAGTTCAGGCTGGCGGCACGAACGGCTGCGAAATTTCCTGAAACAACGGCATCGCCTCCAGCGCGTTGCAGTGCGCGGTCAGGGCCGGGCAGGCGGCCATTTCCAGCATACCGGGATGCGCGTCGTTGGCAAAACGCAGCGCACAGGCCACTGCGATATCGGCGTGACCCAACCTTTCGCCAAACCACCACGGGCCTGCACGCCCCGCTCGATCAGCCTCCAGCGCCAGCAGCACACCGCCCATCTGCCGTTGGCAGCGCGCCTCCCATGTCGCGGAAATTGCGTCGTGCAACCGGCGCTCGTAAAACAGGCTCACCGCCTTGTCAGCCAGCCCCGTAGCCAGCGTGGCCACCTTCAGCGCCACATAACGCTCTGGCTCGTGGCGAGGATACATCACCACTTTCTTGTTCACCATGTGGTCCAAATGGTCGAGGATCATATGGCTATCGGTCAGCACAAAGCCATCGTCCAATACCAGCGTCGGCACCCGGATCAACGGGTTCAATTCCGCGATCTTGTTCGCATCACCAAACACCGACCAGGGCCGATGCTTGAACGGCAGGTCATACAACCGCAACGCGATACCGACGCGCCGCACAAACGGACTGTCATATTGCCCGATCAGGATCATGGCACGGCCGGCACAGCTATAAGGTAGGCCGCAACCGCCTTGACGTCTGCCGCTGGCAACTTGGCCATATTATCGACCACATGCGCCATAGCTCCGCCGACACTGTTGAATTTTGGGGTAAAGCCGGTGGTCAGGTATGCAACAATGTCGTCCTCGGTCCAGTCCAGCTTGCCCGGTGTGATGTTCGGCACGCGTCCCTTGCCATCCAGAATCGGCGCCCCCGCCAGCCAGTTTGATTTCTGCAACCCGCCCAACGCGTTACGTGGCGTATGGCATTCACCGCAATGCGCCATCGCCTCGGCAATATAACGCCCGCGTTCGACCTCTGGCGAAAGGCTGCCCTGCAAAACATAGGCGTCAGAGCCGAACAACAACTTCCAGCCGCCCAAACTGCGCCGGATGTTGAACGGAAAGCTGACCTGATGCGGCAGGCTGGCCGTTGTCGAAGCTGGCAGCGTGTCCATGAACGCCTTCAAATCCACCACATCCTGCGGCACCATCCGGGCATAGGCGACATAGGGCATCGCCGGAAATTCATGGGCACCCGCAGGGGTGATCCCGTCCTGCACCGCATGGACAAACTGCGCCAATGACCAACCGCCAATGCCCGCAGTCGGATCGGGTGAGATGTTGGGCGCAAGAAACGTCCCGAACGCCGTCGCAAAACTCTGCCCACCCGACAGCACCAGCTGTGCGTCGCCGCTGGCTTTGTCCGCCATATGGCAAGACGCGCAGCCCGACGCCCAGAACACCTGCTCGCCGTGCACTTTGTCGCCGGTC
>JBDSXE010000041.1:0-3996 GCA_039926325.1 Paracoccaceae bacterium
TTTTCATCAATCAGCCCCGACCCCAGCGTGGATTTCAGCCCCCGCATCAGCCGTCCATCATCGCCGCGCATATAGGCCGCAATCGCCGCCCGGCCAAACTCTGGCGGGCCACCATCAACCTCCCAGAACACCGCAGAGGGCAGCGTGACCTCATCGCCTTCCAAGGGCAAAAGCCATGACCGTACCCCATCGGCCAGCGATACGGTGGAATTGGACGTGCCGAAATCCACCCCGCAAAACAGGTCCGCCATGACACATCCTTCCAGCAAAACGCTGGGACTAATGCCGCAATCCTTGCTTGTAAAGCTTAGATCGTAGGGCCCGGTACCAACCGAGAGCCATCGCTGAACCGGCCAAACCGGAATCGGGTCATGTCGTGCCCCACGTCATTTCCCGCCACCAGATCGGCCACGATGCGGCCATAGGCTGGCCCGATGCCAAAGCCATGCCCACACATCCCCGTCGCAATCACCAACCCCGGCACGGCAGCGATCCGGTCCACCACCGGCACCAAATCCGGCAACACGTCGATCATCCCGCCCCATGCCAGTTTGATCTCTGGCCGCCCCAGTTCCGGCATAGCCTGCGCGAACTCGTCCTGCACCATAGCAAGGGTGTTCATGTTTGGCGCGGGGTTCAGCACCCTGATCCGCTCGAACGGCGAAACTTGATCCGCCGCCCATTTCCGTGCTGTGCCCCAACCGTCAGGATACCCGGCAGGCGCACGCAGCCGCAGCTTGGTCTTGCGAAAATCCTTCAGGAACGTCGGCAGATACGGCCCAACATTGCGAAACGCATCTAGCCCGAGGTGAAAATCGTGCGCTGCCCCCGGCGCAATCGTATACCCGCCATCCGCCCGCCTGCGAAATGCAAACCGGTCGTCCGCAGCATCGCCGCCAAACACGTCGGGCATGGGCTGGGTTTGCGCCACAGAGGCTAGAACCGACAACTGCGGTATCTTGATCCCCTCGGCCCGCAAAAACAGCGACGACCACGCGCCGCCTGCAACGACAACCTGTTCGCAAGCGATGCGCCCCAGTTCTGTCATCACCCCGGCAACCCGGCCGCCAACCCGGTCCAACGCCCTGACTGCACAATTCTCGACAATCACCACCCTACGCCGCGCCGCCCCCGCAGCCAGCATCGGCACCGCCACCCAAGGCTCTGCCCGCGCATCCGATGCCGTGAACAGCCCGCCGACCCATTGCTTGGTCGCACCCTTGATCCGGTCACGAACCTGCCCGCTCGATTGCAGGCCAACGTCCAGCCCCAGCGCCCGTGCCTGCGTCATCCAGTCCTCAAACGCCGCCATCTCGGCACTGGTACGCGCCAGATACAACACCCCCTCTTGCCGAAACCCCAGCTCTGGCCCGCATTCCTTGGACAGCGATTTCCACAGCTCCAGGCTTTCCATCATGATCGGCAGTTCAGCCAGATCGCGCCCTTGCTGCCGGATCCAGCCCCAGTTCCGGCTGGACTGCTCACCTGCTATCCTGCCCTTTTCACACAGCGTCACCGAAAACCCGCGCTCGGCCAGAAACCACGCCGTCATCACGCCGATGATCCCGCCGCCCAACACCACCACGTCGCATTCCTTGGGCAACGGACCCGCGTATTTGACCGGCGAAGCCTCTGATATAGGGAACACCATTACGCAAGACTTTCCAACAGCCGCTCCATGAACGCCAGCCCTGCCTGAAACTCGCTGACCTCCAGATATTCGTCGACCTGATGCGCCTGCGCAATGTCGCCCGGCCCGCAAATCACCGCTGAATACCCCGCCTCCTGAAACTGCCCGGCCTCGGTGCCATAGCTGACAACGCCAGCGCCATTGGCCCCGGTCAGCCGCGCCACCAGTGCCTCGGCAGCACCTCCATCCTCCGGCTTCAGCCCCGGCACCCGGAAAAACCGCGTCAGCGTGATGCCCGCCTCGGGTCGTACCGCTTTCATCGCCGCCTCTATCTGCGCCGCCGCTGCGACAACTTCTGCGGCCAAAGCCTCCTCGTCCTCGCCCGGCACCACGCGCATTTCGATGGCAAACCGGCAGTCGCCCGCCGTGATGTTGTGCGCCGTGCCACCGTGGATCATCCCGACATGCAGCGTGGTGAACGGTGGACGGAACGCCGCTGCCACCGCGCTCGGCGGCACTAACTGAATGGCGGCGTTCCGGTCATTCACCCACTGAATAAGCCGCGCCCCCTCCATGATCGCGGACACGCCATAGGGCAGCAGCGACGAATGCACCTCATAGCCCTTCACATGCACATCAAACCCAGTGCCGCCTTTGTGGCCGTTCACCGGCTGCATCCGTGACGGCTCTCCAATCAGGGCCACGGCGGCTTTCGGCACCACCCCCTGCATCGCGGCAATCATCGGTGGCGCACCTGTGCAGCCCACCTCTTCGTCATAGGACAGCGCCACCTGCAAAGGCCGCCGCACCCCGCGCTTGTGCGCCTGCACCAGCGCCCAGACCGCTTGTGCCACATAGCCCTTCATGTCGCAGGTGCCGCGCCCGTAATATCGTCCGTCCCGTTCAGACACGATCCAAGGGTCGGTTGACCACGCCTGCCCCTCGACTGGGACCACATCGGAATGGCCGGACAGCAGAACGCCACCCTCAATCCACGGACCGGCATGGGCAAACAGCGCCGCTTTCGTGCGATCTTCGTTCCAGTGCCGGTGACTGACAATGCCATGCCCGGCCAGATACCCCTCCAACCAGTCAATCAAATCCAGATTTGATCCGTCAGAGACAGTTCGAAAACTGACCAGCTTGTCCATAAGTTGACGTGCCATCAATTCGTGCATCACGGCACCCATGTTTGCTTACCCCATATCTAGTGGTCAAACTGCTTGCGCCCGCGGTGAGTGTCAATATCTGGCAATCTGTAGTGCGGCCGCTGCATTCTGCCGAAAATCCCTGATGTAAAGCGCACAAGAATAAGGATTGATAGCTTGTACGAAATCGGAAAGACTTTGCTACAAGGTCGAGGCGGGAAAACCCGTCCGCCATAAGAACAAGAATAAAAACAAGTACCTGGGAGATATCTATGCCCGATGGGGGCGACGCCGTCCTTGATGTCAAGGGCCTCAAGACCGTTTTCCGCACCCGCGGTGGCGAGGTGCATGCAGTCAACTCGGTGTCATTCCACCTGAAACGGGGCGAACTGCTTGGCGTTGTCGGTGAAAGCGGCTCTGGCAAGTCTGTCACCATGATGTCGCTGATCGGCCTTTTGCCGTCACCGCCTGCCGACGTCCGTGCCGGCACCGTGATGCTTGGCGGGCAGGATTTGCTTAAAATCTCTGCAGACGCGTTGCGCGATGTGCGCGGCGCGAAAATCGGTTTTGTCTTTCAAGACCCGATGACCAGCCTCAACCCGGTTTTCACCGTCGGCAATCAGATCATGGAACCGCTGATCCGCCACATGGGCATGACCAAAGCGCAGGCCCGCGTTCGCGCGATAGAGCTTTTGGAACTGGTTGGCATTTCCGACGCCGCCCACCGTCTGCAAAGCTATCCGCACCAGTATTCCGGCGGGATGCGTCAGCGTGTGATGATCGCGATAGCACTCAGTTGCGACCCCGACGTGCTGATCGCGGATGAGCCTACGACCGCGCTGGACGTCACCATTCAGGCGCAAATTATTGAACTGGTCAAAGGGTTGCGCCACAAACTTGGCATGGCGATCATCTGGATCACCCACGACCTTGGCGTAATCGCCGGCATCGCGGACCGGGTGATAGTGATGTATGGCGGGCAAGTGGTGGAACACGCCCCCGTCAAGGAACTTTTCGCCAACCCGCGCCACCCCTACACGCGTGCCCTGCTCAAAACCAGTCCCGCGCTGACCGGCAAACGCGCCACGCGCCTGCAGGTGATCGAGGGGCAGCCACCGATCATGATGGCAGAACCTGCCGAATGCCAGTTCTGCGACCGTTGCATTCATGTGTTCGACCGCTGCCGCCGCGAAAACCCCCTTCGCCGCGCCATTGATA
>JBDSXE010000042.1:0-3496 GCA_039926325.1 Paracoccaceae bacterium
GCGAAAAGATCAACACGTCCCAGTCTGCCGCCCCGAACATCACAAACACCAGACCGACCAGCACCGCGCCCAACCACCCCGCCGCCGTGCCGGACCAGGTCTTTTTCGGACTGACGCTTGGCCAGAACTTCGGCCCGCCAAAATACCGTCCCGCGAAATAACCGAGGGTGTCAGAGATGACGACAACCATCACCAGCCACAAAAACACCATTGCGCCCTGATGCCGCAGAACCAGAAAACACACGCCGGAAATCAAAACCATCAGCGTGTATCCAGCAATGATCGCCTTGTCCGCGCGTTGCGTCAGCAGCAGGCCAATGGATGGCAAAAGCAGCAGCACCAATCCCGCAGGTGGCAGAAGGATCGTCATGTTGGCCAGCAAACACAACGCCGCCAGCACCGCCAGAATCAGCGGCACCGGGCCGTTTGACGGCGCCGTCATGCCCGCCAGTTCCCAGACCATCGCCGCGAACACCACCAGAACCGCAGCCCGAAAGAACACTCCGCCGTCCAACGTTGCCGTCGCGCCAAGAGCGATCAGGATTAGGCCGGAAACCACCCTGACCCGCAAATCAGCCCATAGGCCTGATGCCGGTGTCATGCGGAGGCAACTCCGCCAAATCGGCGCTCGCGGTTGCCAAAGCGCGCCACGATCGAGGCCAGTTCGGCGGGCGTGAAATCCGGCCACAACGTCGGGGTAAATTCATACTCGGCATAGGCGGCCTGCCACGGCAGAAAGTTGGAGGTGCGGGTTTCGCCGCTGGTGCGGATCACCAGATCGGGGTCCGGCAGATCGGCAGTGTCCAGCCGGGACGAGATCAGCGCATCGTCGATCTGGTCGGGCGAAATCCGGCCCTCAGCCACATCGACGGTCAGGGCGCGGATGGCGCGGGTCAGTTCGTCCCGGCCACCATAGTTGATCGCAACCGTCAGGTTCAGGCGCGAAAACGCAGCTGTCCGCGCCTCGATCCCGGCCATCAGGCGTTGCAGTTTGGGGTCCAGCCGGGAACGGTCGCCAATGAACCGCATTCGCACCGATTCTGCCGCCAGTTTGTCCGCCTCACGCTCGATATACCGTGCAAAGATTGACATCAGACCAAGGACTTCTTCGGTCGAGCGTTTCCAGTTTTCCGTCGAAAACGCGTAGATCGTCAACCAGCGGATCCCAAGATCAGGGGCGCAGCGAACGATTTCCTTTACCCGCTCTGCTCCCTTGCGGTGACCGACCAGACGCGGCCAGCCACGTTCGGTCGCCCAACGGCCATTGCCGTCCATGATAATGGCGACATGCTCCGCTAGGCGGGGCTGGGGGTTCGGGTCGGATGTTTTGACTGAGCCCACGCTCATCCTCTTTTCTGCAGGCCAAACATTGCCGGAAATTAAATCGTCGCTAAAATTCTGGCGGCCCGAGAGGCTAAACCTGCATGATCTCGTTTTGTTTGGATTCCAGCGCGCGGTCTACGGCGGCAATGGCCTTGTTGGTCATTTCCTGCACTTCCTCGGACCACATGTCCTGATCGTCTTCGCCCATGCCGGCAGCCTTGGCCTTTTTGATCTGGTCCATACCGTCGCGCCGGACGTTGCGGATGGCGACCTTGGCATTCTCTGCATAGGTGCCGGCGACCTTGGAAAGTTGGCGGCGGCGCTCCTCGTTCAGTTCGGGGATCGGCAGCCGGATCAGCGGGCCGTCAGAGATTGGGTTGATGCCGATGCCGCTTTCGCGGATGGCCTTTTCGACTTTGCTGACCATCGCCTTGTCCCAGACGTTGATCACCACCATGCGCGGTTCCGGCACGTTGACGGTACCAAGCTGGTTGATCGGCGTCATCTGGCCATAGGCGTCAACCATGATCGGCTCAACGATCGAAGCGGAAGCGCGCCCGGTGCGGAGCGACGCAAATTCGGTCTTGAGCGCATTCATCGCACCGTCCATGCGGCGCTGGATCGCGTCGGTGTCAATTTCCAGATCAGCTTCGGCCATCTCGTCCCTCAATCAGTTCGGCTCTGGCAATTCGGTTCTGCACCGGCCTTTGCGTGTTGTATATCAGCAAGGCCCGCCCTGCGTACAGGGGGGCGGCAGGTTGCTATCCATGAACGGTCGTATAGGTGCCCTGCCCCGACAGGATGCCGCGGAAACCGCCCGGTTCGTCCAGCGAAAAGACAATAATCGGCAGGTCATTGTCGCGGGCTAGAGCGATCGCACTGGCATCCATTACGCCCAGATGCTTTTGCAACACCTCGTCATAGCTGACCTTGGTGTAGCGTTTGGCATCGGGGTATTTCTTGGGGTCTTTGTCGTAGACGCCATCAACCTTGGTGCCTTTGAAGATCACTTCGGCGGCCATCTCGCTGGCCCGCAAGGTGGCGGCGGTGTCGGTGGTGAAATACGGGTTTCCGGTGCCAGCGGCAAAGATGCAGACGCGCTTTTTCTCCAGATGCCGGACAGCGCGGCGGCGGATGTAGGGCTCGCAGACCTGATCCATCGGAATTGCCGATATGACGCGGGTGAAGACGCCGATTTCCTCCAGCGCGGACTGCATGGCAAGAGCGTTCATGACGGTGGCGAGCATTCCCATATAGTCGGCCGTGGTCCGCTCCATCCCCTGAGCAGAGCCTTGCAGGCCGCGGAAAATGTTGCCGCCACCGATCACCATGCAGATCTCTACCCCCAGATCATGGACCGACTTGACCTCTGCCGCGATGCGCTGAACCGTGGGCGGATGCAGGCCGAAGCCCTGGTCGCCCATCAGCGCCTCGCCAGAGATTTTCAGCATGACGCGGGAGTAACTGATCGAATGCTCGGCGTCTGACATGATTTTCCCCTGAATGTCGCGCCACTGTTGGCTTGGGCGGCAAAATGTCGCAAAACCGGGGGAGGTTCAACCGTTGTCGGCACCCGGGGATATTTAAGAACAGATGATATCGGCTGAACTTGACAGCATCTCGCGCGAGTTGCCGGTGCTGATTGCGGGGCCAACTGCTTCCGGCAAATCGGCGCTGGCGATGCAGATTGCGGCGCGTGACGGGCGGGTCGTGGTCAACGCCGATGCGTTGCAGGTCTATGGCTGCTGGCGGATATTGTCGGCCCGACCCTCTGTTGCGGATGAGGCCGCACTGCCCCATGCGCTATATGGGCACGTCGGGCGGGATCAGGTGTATTCGGTTGGGCAATGGCTGCGCGACGTGGCACCGTTGCTTGACAGGCCGGTGGTGATCGTTGGCGGGACTGGCCTGTATTTCGCAAGCCTGACCGAAGGGCTGGCGATAGTGCCGGAAATTCCACCAGAGGTCAGGGTACAGGCGGATGCGTTGCGGCAGGGTGATTTCGCGGCAATGTTGGCAGCAGTTGATCCGCAAACCGCAGCGCGGATCGACACCGCCAATCCCATGCGGGTGCAGCGCGCGTGGGAGGTGCTGCAGGCCACCGGGCGCGGTCTTGCGACGTGGCAGTCGGTGGCGACCGCACCGATGTTGCCTTTGCGACAAGCCGAAGCGT
>JBDSXE010000043.1:0-4884 GCA_039926325.1 Paracoccaceae bacterium
AATGCAATCTATTCCCGCACCCAAAGATAGCGGGCGAAAACGCCGGTAAATTCCGGCATCCAGAGGAGGAGAATAAGTTGAAAAAATCCATCTTAGCCAGTCTTGCGCTTGGCCTGACCTTTACGGCCAGCGTCGCCTTTGCCGACCCGGTCAAGATCGTCTACATCGGCAAGAATACCGGCAACCCGTATTTTGACAGCATCACCGGCGGCTTCAAGGATGCCTGCGCCGCCATGGGTTGTGAGTTTGAGTTTGTGGCCCCCGCAACCGCCGAAGCCACGTCGCAAATCCCGATCATCGAGGCGCAAATTCAGCGCGGTGTGAACGTCATCGGCATCGCGCCCAACAGCCCTGACGCCCTGAACGAAGTCTTGGACAAGGCAACTGCCAAGGGCATTCTGGTGATCACCGTCAACGGCGATCTGGTCGGCAACGAAGGCCACCGCGCCGCGACCATCCTGCCGGTCGATTTCACCAAGACCGGGCCGAACCAGATTGAACTGATGGGCTCGATGATCGGCTACAAGGGCGACATCGCCATCCTGTCCGCCACGACTGAGGCGCCCGATCAGAACACCTGGATCGCCGCCATGAACGACACGCTGAAGAATGATCCGAAATACAAGGACATGCACCTTGTCGCCACCGTCTACGGCGACGATCAGCCCGAAAAATCCACGACCGAGATGGAGGCGCTGCTGGCCAACTATCCCAACCTCGTGGGCGTTATAGCACCGACGACCGTGGGCATCGCTGCCGCCGCCCAAGTCGTGCAGTCGCGCGGACTGGCCAGTACCGTCCATGTGACGGGCCTAGGTTTGCCAAGCGAAATGCGCGATTTCGTCAAGGATGGCACGGTTTCGGCGTTCCAGCTTTGGTCGCCTTATAACGAAGGCTGGCTGGCCGTCCATTTCGCTCTTGGCGTGCTGGACAAGTCCATCAAGAATCAGGTTGGCGGGACGTTTGACGTGCCCAAGCTTGGCACGATCACGATCAACGAAAAGAACTCGATGAACACACAAGCCGAACTGACCACGTTCGACGCAAAGAACATCGACGAATACAATTTCTGACAACCGACCACCGCAGGGGCGCTGATGCAGTGCCCCTGTGGTGACTTTTGCAAACAGGACGACGACATGAACCAGTATGATCTGAAAGGCCGCGTCGCGGTTATCACCGGTGGCGCGCAGGGCATCGGGTTTGCCGTCGCCCGCCGGATGGCCGCATCCGGTGCCCGCATCGCGATCTGGGACCGGGATGAGGCGCTGGCAATAGCGGCGGCTGCCGAACTTGGCCCAGACGCGCGCGCTTATGGCGTCAACGTCACAGATGGCCCCGGCGTTGTGGCCGCTGCCGAGGCGGTGCGTGCTGCCCAAGGCCCGATTGGCGTGCTTGTCACCAGCGCCGGCATCGCGGGCAACAACGCCAAGGTGGTCGAATATGACCCGGCTGAATGGCAGCGCATCATCGACATCAACCTGACCGGCACGTTCAACACCTGCCGTGCCGTCCTGCCGCAGATGATGGAGCAGAACTACGGCCGCATCGTCACCGTCGCCTCGATTGCCGGGAAAGAGGGTAATCCCAACGCCGGGGCCTATTCCGCGTCGAAAGGCGGCGTGATCGCGCTGACCAAGTCGATGGGCAAGGAACATGCCACCCAAAACATCGCCGTCAACTGCGTCACCCCCGCCACCGCCAAAACCCGCATTCTGGATACGCTGACCCCCGCATTCATCGACTACATGCTGTCCCGAATCCCCCGCGCCCGATTTCTGGAGGTGGACGAGGCTGCCAGCATGATCACATGGCTGTGCAGCGGGGAAAATTCCTTCACGACAGGTGCGGTTTTCGATCTGTCGGGCGGACGCGCGACGTATTGAAGTAGGAAACGGTTTGGCCGCCTGATGGGTGTCGGGTTGGACCTAGGACTTGTCCGGCCCGGAACCTAAATGTTTGACACCCGGCTTGTCCGGACTGCCCCAGTCAGCGGATCAATGAGTTTTCGCGGAATCGTAATTGCCAAGCGCATCCCAGCAGCTTGGTCGCATACTGATCCACGTCGGTTTTTCGTATCGCCAACCACAAACGCATCATTCCGGGGCGCATAAATTGAATTGGCGTCTGCACCGCAGCTACGTTTACAACTTACAAAATTGAAGGAGCGGACATGCCCAACGATCTGATCCTGCGCGGTGGCCGCGTCATCGACCCCTCGCAAGGCATCGACCGCATCACCGATGTCGGCTTCACCAATGGGCGGTTATCTGCGGTTGGCAATGGCCTTTCCGCCACAGAAATCCGCGATGTTACCGGCCTCATAGTTGTCCCCGGCCTGATCGACTTGCACACCCATGTCTACTGGGGCGGCACTTCGCTTGGCGTGGATGCCGACGCCTACAGCCAGCAATCGGCTGTCACCACCAGCGTCGATACCGGCAGCGCCGGTCCCGGCAATTTTTCCGGTTTCCAAAAGCATGTAATCACCCACGCCCAATCCCGGGTTCTCGCCTACCTCAACATTTCGTTCGCCGGGATCTACGGGTTTTCGAGGAATATCTCTCTGGGCGAGTCACAGGATATGCGTCTCATGGCGGCAAACGATGCCGTCGAAGTGGCTCTGTCACACCCGGAAACCATCATCGGCATCAAGGTTCGGATTGGTAAACACGCTGGTGGCACCTCCGGCATTGCCCCGCTGGAGATCGCGTTGGATGTGGCCGACCGCTGCAATCTGCCGCTGATGTGCCACATCGACGAAGCGCCGCCGACGTTCTCAGCGGCTGTCAACCTGCTCCGTCCCGGCGACATTCTGACCCATTGCTACCGCCCGTTTCCCAACGCCCCGGTCCTGCAAGACGGCACCATCCGTCAAGCCGTTATTAATGCCCGCGACAGAGGAGTGCTGTTCGACATCGGGCACGGTATGGGCAGTTTTTCGTGGGCAACGGCCCGCAAGATGGTCGCACAAAATTTCTGGCCGGACAGTATTTCGTCCGATGTCCATGCTCTTTGCATCAACGGCCCGGCTTGGGATTTGCTTCGCACGATGACGAAATTCCTTGCCCTTGGCATGCCGCTGCAACAGGTCATCACTTGCACGACAACCGCTCCCGCCAAGGCACTTCGCCGCCCCGATCTTGGCACGTTCGCCATCGGCTCCACCGCCGACGCCAGCATAATCAGTCTCGAAGACGGCCCGATCGACCTTGAAGACGTGCTTGGTGAGATCGTCCGCTATACCAAACGCCTGACGGCAAAAGGACGCGTCATGGGCGGAGTGTGGCATGACTGATGTGTCTATCTGGGCCTATCCGTGGGACATTCATGACCTCACCCCTGCAACAGCCTGCGACCGCATCAAGGCCGCGGGTGCCAACATGATAAGCCTCGCTACATCCTATCATGCCGGCCGTTTTGTCCAGCCCGGCAATCCCAAACGTCGGGTGTATTTCCCGCAAGATGGCACCGTTTACTACCGCCCCGACCCCTCACGCTGGCAGGGCCATGAAATCCAGCCGCTGCAAGCCGATATCGTTGCGACCGAAGGTGACATGCTGGCTGACTTGATCCGCCGCCGCGACAACGGCGGTGTAGGCGTCTCTGCCTGGACGGTCTGCCTGCACAACACCCGTCTGGGCATGTTGCACCCGAACCACAGCCTACGCACCGCCTATAGTGACCCCAGTTTTTACGGCCTGTGTCCCAGCAGTCCCGCCGCTCACGCCTATGTCGTCACGATGGTCAATGAGATTGCCGAAACTTATGCCCCCGACCGCATTGAAATCGAAAGCCCCGACTTCATGGCGTTCTCGCACGGCTACCATCATGAAAAGGACGGCCTGCCGCTGATGCCACAACAGGACTTCCTGCTGGGGATTTGCTTCTGCAACCATTGCCAGCAGGCTGCAGATGCTGCGGGTGTTCCTGCTGAAGCCGCCCGCAAAACTGTCACTAACCTCCTGGACATCGCCTTCGCCCGCGAACTGCCAGACCCGCAGTCAGTGCCAATACCACCGGAACTCCAAGCCTATCTGGACTGGCGCAGCACGCCTGTCACCGCCCTCATCGCCGAAATCCGCCAAGCCGTCCCCAAATCCACCCAACTCCTCCTGATCGACGACGAAGGCACCGAGGCGACGGGCATCAACCTTCCCGCCCTGATCCCCCACGTCGACGGCATCCTGCACTGCGCCTACCGCACTTCCGCCGACAAGATCGCCCCCCTGATGGCCGCAACCAAGGCACTGCTCGGCCCCAGCAAATCCCTTATCGCCGGGTTTCAGCTGTTCCACCCCAACGTCGCCAACCGGGCGGATCTGGAAAACCGCGTCGCCCAAACCCGTCCGCACGCCGATGGCCTTAATTTCTACTGCCTCGGCCTTGTCCCGCCCGCGCGGCTTGACTGGATCAGAACCGCCCTCGGCTGATCACGGCAAAACGACTGGCCAAGCGCCCTGCAAAGCCCCATCTCTGCACCAGATACGAAAGCCCGGACCGACGCCCATGAAAATCCTGCTGGCCGAAGATGACCGCACCGTTGCCGACTTCATCACCACCGGCCTGACTGAAAACGGCCATTCCGTCGATCACGTCACCGATGGTCGCGAGGCGCTGACCTATCTGCTGTATAACAGCGCCGACCTTGCCATTCTTGACCGCATGATGCCCGGCATGGACGGCCTGTCGCTGGTCAAGGCCCTGCGAAGCGCGAAAAATGAAACCCCGGTTCTGTTTCTGACCGCAATGGGTGACGTCACCGAACGGGTCGAAGGTTTTGCTGCGGGGGGCGACGACTACCTTGTCAAACCGTTCCATTTCTCGGAACTGCTCGCCCGCGTGACCGCCCTGTCGCGCCGTCACCGTGACAGTGCAGAAACC
>JBDSXE010000044.1:0-5589 GCA_039926325.1 Paracoccaceae bacterium
TTTTCCGAACTGTTCGAGAATTTCGAGGCGTGGCTTGGCAAGGTCGCGGGCACCCGGGCGCATGGCCATCTGTTTGCGCCGGACAGGGTCGAATTTGCTGGCGGTGAGACGGTGTTCAGCGGCGCCCTGTCGGATTCGGCGGCGATGCGGGATTATGCGCCGAAAAGCTTTCTCAGCAACCTGATCTGGAACACCCGTGGCGAACGGCAGTGCTTTCAATTCGGCCCCGGCGATCAGCAGGACATCAGCTGGTTCATCGCGGGCGATCCGAATGCCCAGATTTCCGTGATTTCTGGTGGCTGGTCGGTGCCTTTGTTCCATTCCAATCGCAACTTCTCTGACATACGGCGTGATGCGGCGCGGCTGCAAAAGATCGAGGCGGAGCATCTGACGGTTCTGCGGTCGCCGTGGACCAAGGCGCGGGTGCGTATCTGGACCTTGGCAGAGTTCGTCGAAAACCCGATGGAACCGTTGCAAAGCATCATTGACGAGATCAGCCCGCGCTCAATGCGACGGCTGACAGAGGCGCCGCGGCTGGCCGATCTGAAAGGGTTTGGCCAGTTCTTGCAGAACCTGCGAAATCAGGGCATGCAGCCTGTGCTGATGGGTGATTTTCCAACCGGGGAAGACCCGGCACCGGCAGCGTCACGGCGTGGTCGGCCCTATCTGGTGAAGTAGCGCATGGCCAAGCCGAAATTCCACAGCTTCGTCATCTTCGCCGAGATGCGGACCGGTTCCAATTTTCTGGAATCGAACCTGAATGCCATTCCCGGCATCACCTGTCATGGCGAGGCGTTCAACCCGTTTTTCATCGGCGGCGAAAACAAGACGGAACTGCTAGGCGTCACAATCCTGCAACGCAATTCTGACCCTGCCAGCTTTCTGAAAGCGATGCAGCAAAAGACCGAAGGTCTGTCGGGATTCCGCTATTTCCACGACCACGACCCGCGCGTGTTCGATCTGGTGGTCGATGATCCGGGGGTCGCCAAGATCATCCTGACCCGCAACCAGCTGGAAAGTTACATCAGCTGGAAGATCGCCAAAGCGTCGGATCAGTGGTGGCTGGCCAATACCAAGCATCTGAAATCCGTCCACCCTCGCTTTGAACTGGAGGAGTTCCAGAGCAGGATCGACGGGTTGCAGGCGTTCCAGAAGGTGCTGCTCAACCGGCTGCAAGTGTCGGGGCAGACGGCATATTACATCGACTATGACGATGTGCTGGACCTGAAGGTTATAAATGGCCTTGCGGCGTTCCTGGGGATCGACGCGCAGCTGAACGATTTGGTATTCCGCTTTAAAAAGCAGAACCCCGAACCGATCCGTGACAAAGTGTCGAACCCGCGCGAGATGGAGCAGGGGCTGGCCAAGATCGACTGGTTCAACCTGACCCATACACCGAACTTTGAACCTCGGCGGCAGGGCGCGGTTGGCAGCTATGTCGCGTCAGAGGTGGCAGGTTTGCTGTTTCAGCCGATCAAGTCGGGGCCAGAGCAGCGCATCAGGAAATGGTTGCAAGGCTACGGTGGCGTGCTGACCACGTTCGACCGTCAGGCCCTGCGGAAATGGCGCGATGGGCATGTGGGCCATCGCAGCTTTACCGTGCTGCGCCACCCCATAGCCCGCGCTTATGCCGCGTATTGCGATTTTCTGGACAAGGAATGGATGCCCGAATTGCGGCCCTACCTGAAGCGGGTCCACAAGTTCGACCTGCCACCCAAGGCAAAAAAGGGCTTCGCAACAGAGGCGGAACACCGCGCCGGGTTCATGGTGTTTCTGGAACTGATCAAACATATCCACGCCGGACGGACGGAGCTGAAAACGCCGCCGCAATTCGCCACCCAATACGCGACGGTGACAGGTTTCGGACAGCTGCAAAGCCCCGATCATCTGTTGCGGGAGGACCGACTGGCCGAAGGGTTGGCATTCGTGACGGCAGAGGCGGGCGTTACGATGACGCCGCTGCCGCCAGTGACCGAGGTTTATCCGTTTGAGTTGGCTGCAATTTACGATGCCGACATGGAAGCCGCCGGTCGCGGAGCATATGGCAAGGATTACACTGCGTTCGGATTTGGCGACTGGCGGGCGTAAAGAGGCGGCCCTCAGGCCGCCTGGATAGCCCGCGCTTCTGTCAGGATTGCGTGTAGTTTCGCCGGATCGGTGTTGGCGCGCAGTTTCGCACAGATGCCGGGATCACGCATGGTCCGCGATATCAGCGCCAGTGCCTTGAGGTGATCCACCCCGGATTCCTTGGGCGCGAACAGACCGAACACCAGATCGACCGGCTGACGATCCACTGAATCGTAGTCGAGCGATCGTTCCATCCGCAGAAACACCGCTACAATCTGGTCAAGGTCATCAAGCCGGGCATGGGGAAGTGCGATGCCATGACCAACCCCGGTTGGCCCAAGGCTTTCGCGTTCCTGCAAGCCGTCGGTCGCGGCCGATGCGTTCAGGCCATAGCACTGGGCAGCAATCTCTCCCAATTCCTGGAAGAGACGCTTTTTGCCGGTCAATTGCCCCACCACCCGGACTGCGCCGGGGTTCAGCAGTTTTGAAAGTTCCATTCGCCGTTACTGTCCTGCTCGTCCGGTTTTCCGGATTGCCTACTTGGTATTTCGCGGGTCGATCCAGCCGATATTTCCATCGTCGCGGACATATACCACATTTACGCCGCCATGTCCTTCATTGCGAAACACCAGAAACTTCTGCGCCGCCAGCTCTAGCTGCATGACGGCCTCGCCCACCGTGACGGTCGGAATCTTGGATTCCATTTCCGCTACGACAATGGGTTGCAAGGTGTCGGTTTCGCTGTCTTCCGCCCCTTCGCTTGATGCGAAGATATAGCCAGCACTGCTTTCAAACTCAACCGGTTCCGGGCGATCCTTGTGGTGGTTCCGCAGACGGCGCTTGTAGCGGCGCATCTGCTTGTCCATCTTTTCACGGCAAGACTCAAATGCGGCATAGATATCAGTGGCATGACCCTTGGCTTGCGCGGTCAGCCCGGTCGAAAGATGGATTATCGCCTCGCAGTTATGTTCGTGCGCGACCTTGGAGAATACGATGACGGCATCGGTTGGGCGTTGGGCATATTTTTCGACCACTTCGCCAAGTTCGGCCTTCACATGAGTCTGAAGAGCCTCACCGATGTCGATGTGCTTGCCGCTGATTTGATAGCGCATGATGCCTCCTTTGTGCAGAATGCTTTGCCTGTCGGCCATAGGGCGACAGGGTAGACGCGTTCGGTTTCGAAAAGAGTTAGGGCGCGAAATGGTGCCGCAAGGCTGGCGCCACGGCTGACCGCAGAGACTGTGCAAGGCAAGGATATACTCGCGCTCATCCCTGTCATTTGGGGACGGCGACAGGCAGTTGTCAACAGGTCTGTCGCATTAGTGTTGCAATCATTAGATGATGCGAAAATTCTCGCCCAGATAGACCCGGCGAACGGTTTCGTCGCGGACAACTTCTTCGGTCGTGCCGGTCATCAACACTTTTCCATCATGCAGAATGTAAGCGCGATCAATAATTTCCAGCGTTTCGCGGACGTTGTGGTCGGTGATCAGCACGCCGATGCCGCGAGATTTCAGGTCATGCACCAGATGGCGGATTTCACCGACGGCGATGGGGTCAACGCCGGCAAAGGGTTCGTCCAGCAGCAGGTATTTCGGATCGGCAGCCAGACAGCGCGCGATTTCGACCCGGCGGCGTTCGCCACCGGACAGGGCCAGCGCAGGGGCGCGGCGGATGTGGGTGATCGAAAACTCGCTGAGCAGTTCTTCCAGCCGCTCGCGGCGTTTCAGGCGGTCAGGCTCGGTTATTTCCAAGACGGCGAGGATGTTGTCTTCGACCGACAGGCCGCGAAAGATCGACACCTCTTGCGGCAGATAGCCGATGCCAAGCCGTGCACGGCGATACATCGGCAGAGAGGTCACATCACGCCCGTCGATGATGACCTGCCCCGCCTCTGGGTTCACAAGGCCGGCGATGGCATAAAAGCAGGTAGTTTTGCCGCTGCCATTGGGGCCAAGCAGCGCCACGACCTCGCCCCGGGCCAGGTCGAGCGAAAAGTCACGGATCACCAACCGCTTGTTATAGCTTTTCCTCAGGTTGCGAACATGCAACCCGACAGATCCTTCGGTAACGGTAAGGGCTGGCAAAATCATCACTTGCCGCCCGGCAGGAATGTGGTGGTGACGCGGCCTTCCATCGTGCCGGTGCCAGTTTTCAAGCTGAGGACCAGCTTTTGCCCGGAAATCGCCGCCGGACCCTGGGTCAGCAGCACATTACCCGTCATGACGAGGTCGCCGGTGTCAGGTTTGTAGTCCGCCTCGTCCGATTTGGCGGCATCGGTGCCAGCGGCCACGGTAACACCGCCGGAGGCGTGCAACGTCTTGATCTTCTTAGTGTCAGTGGCATATTCGACGTTCACCACGGCTGCCTGCAATTTCATCTCGCCTTGGGTGATTACGACATTGCCGGTGAATACGGCGCTACCGTTGGCCTGATTGACCGCCAGTTGATCTGCCTGCACCTGAACAGGCGCTTTGGGGTCGGTTTTCAGCCCGCCAAAGGCAATGCTGGTGCCAGCGGCATCCGCCAGAAGCGGCGTCGCGGCCAATAGCCCCGCCAACAGAAAACGCATGAATTGCATGGGTCTAATCCCTTATTGTGCCGGTTGGTATAACAGGCGCACGTTGCCTTTGAAAACCAGAAGATATTCGGGCTTGCCGGGGTTCACGGGGCCAAGATGCATCTCGGACGCCGTGATTTGACCAACCGGCCCAACTGCCATTACCCCGCCCTGACTGTCCAGTCCGGTGCTGTCCGTCTGCACCCGTGCGCCGGGCATTTCGATGCGGTAGCCTGCCGAGTTGGTGACGACAACGCCACCTGAAAGGATCATCACCTTCGCCGCCTGATCCAGCTGCACCGCTTTGGCGACAAGATCGCTATGCGCGCCATCCGGTGTTTCCAAACGGCCGGTCACGTCGCTGGCCATTCCGGCGTTGTCAGTGCCGGCAACACCCGGTTTCGCCTGGGCCGCCCTGACCGTCAGCGCGGCACCGTCTGACGTCATCGCGGCATACACCGCATCGGTCAGGCGCGGATCCTTGATCTGGCTGGCAACGTCGCCTTCGGCATAGGGGATCGCATCTTCGGGGCTGACCTTGTGCGACACCAAGAACAGGGTGGAAAGGATTGCCAACGCCGCCAATGGCAGCAGGATTTTCAACCAGAACACCACACGCGAATGCAGATTGTCGCGGTGCGTCCAGTCCATCACACCACTCCGGCGCGCAAAAGGTCGTGAATGTGCAAGATACCGACAGCTTCTGGTCCATTGGCCGGGTCGAGAACAAACAGGCTGGTGATCTTGCGGTCGTTCATCAAGGCCAGCGCCTTTTCAGCCAGCGCATCCGGTGTAATGGTACGCGGATTGTGTGTCATGACCTGCCCGGCGGTCAGGGCCAGCAGCCCGTCCATATGGCGGCGCAGGTCACCGTCGGTGATGATGCCAACCAGCGCGCCCAGCGGGTCGGTGACGCCAGTGACGCCAAAACCCGAACGGCTGATCGACAGCAAAGCCTCACT
>JBDSXE010000045.1:0-4672 GCA_039926325.1 Paracoccaceae bacterium
GGCGCGAACCGCTGCTCCCATTGTGATGGCCGACGCGAATAAGTTCGGCCGCCACCTGACCTATCAGGTCGCCCGGCTTGGCCCACAAACCAACGTGATTACTGACAGCCAGCTTGCCTCCGACTGGCAAACCCGGCTGCGCGACATGGGCTGTGCCGTGATTTTGGCAGGCGGGCCCACATCTATTTCCAACTCAACCCAATGAGGTAACCAAATGAACAGACGCGCTTTCCTGCTGACCGCGACCGCATTGCCCCTCAGCTTTGGTTTTGCTTCGCTCGCCGACGCCGCCAGTCCGCTGGCCCTACTGCTGCCGCCTTGGGGCACATTGCCGAAAGAAATGACCGACAAATACACCGCCGACACCGGCGGTACGCTGAACATCGAAACCCTCGGCTGGGACGAGATTCACACCAAGATCGTCACCTCTATGGTCGCCAACACCGCCCCCGCAACTGGCACCGAAATGGACTGGAGTTGGGTTGGTCAGTTCGGCTCTGCCGGTTGGTATGACGATCTGACGGCCTTGGTGCCCGCCGATGTGCTGGCGGACATCCCGACCGCCGCGATCTTTACCTACGACGGCAAGCTGATCGGCGTGCCCTACAACAACGACTTCCGCGTGATGATCTACAACAAGGCGCACCTCGATGCAGCCGGTGCCAAGGTGCCGACGACGATGGACGAACTGCTGACCGTCGCCCGCGCCGTCAAGGCCAAGGGCGCGTCCGAATACCCCATCGGCCTGCCGCTGTCGGTGTCCGAAGGGGCCGCAACCGCGTGGTATCTGCTGACCAAAGCGTTCGGTGGTGACCTGTTCGACAAAGATTTCAAACCTCTGTTCACCACCCCCGACTCTGCCGGTTTCAAAGCCATGCAGTTTGAGGTTGATGCGCTGAAGGAAGGCTTGATCGACCCGGCTTCCACTGGCCTCAAGGATAACGAGGTGCAAGAACTGTTCAAAGCCGGCAAGATCACCTTCGATCTGGCAGGGCAGGCGGGCATCCTCGCCGTCTATACCGACCCCGCCAAATCCACCGTCTCCGCTGACGCCCATGCCGCACTGGTCCCGAACGTCACTGGCAAATCGCGCTCGTTCGGTCTGCCAGAGGCTATCGGCGTGCCGGTTTCCGCTGAAAACAAGGATCAAATGCCGACCTATCTGACCTGGATGCTGACCCCAGAAGTCATGACCGCAAACTACAAAACCCTTGGCGTCCTGCCGACCCGCCTGACGGTTCTGGCCGCTTTGGGCAAGGACGGCAGCCTTAAGGAAGGCGACATCCTTGCCGCCCAGGCCGCCGTCGCTGAACCCTTGTTCGCCCAAGGCACACCCGGTTGGTATTCTGAATTCTCGGGTGCCGTCCAGACCGCCTTGAATTCTGCCGCCAAGGGTCAGATCGACGTGGCCACCGCGATGACTCAGATCGCCGACGCTGCCGCCGCGGCGCAGCAATAAGGGGCCCGGAGTCTTGATGCACACCCTCGCCTCAAGACTCCGCCTGACACGCGACGGTCGGTTGGGTCTGCTGTTGGTCCTGCCGGTCATCCTGATCATGGGGGGGCTGGTGTTCTTCCCCCTGATTGCCAGCCTGATCGAAAGCTTCTTCCGGGTCGAACCGATGAAGCCCGGTTCGCCCTTTGTCGGCATTAAAAACTACGTCACGGTGATGACCGACCGCACCGTTCTGGCGGCATGGGGCACCACCGCCGTCTATGTCATCCTTGCCGTGGTGATCGAAACCGGCGGCGGCCTGATGGCGGCGCTGCTGTTGAACCGCATCACCATTGGCCGCCGTTGGCTGCTGGCGGCAGTCGTCCTGCCGTGGTGCCTGCCGCCGGTGATCAACGCGATCATCTGGGGCTGGATCTTCAACCCCAGCTATGGCCTGATGAATGGCTTGCTGCAAGCGACGGGCCTGACCTCTGGCAACCACGTCTGGTTCAACGACCGTGGCACCGGCCTTGTCCTGATCTCCCTCGTCCACGCCTGGCGCATGATGCCTCTAACGGTGATCATCCTGCTCGCCGCGCTGCAATCCATCCCGAAGGAGTTGTACGAGGCCGCCAAGCTCGACGGCGCCACCGCCCTGCAAAGCCTGCGCCAGATCACCCTGCCGCTGATCGCCCCCGGCCTTGCCATCGCGCTGTCGCAATCCACCGTGTTCGCGATCAACCTGTTTGACGAGGCATGGATTCTGAACGGCGCGTCCACCGACACCCGCTCCATCACCATCCAGACCTATATCTCCGCCTTCCAGAACCTGAAACTGTCGGTCGGCATGGCGCTGTCCCTGCTGATCATGGTCGCATCGCTTGCCGTATCCGCGATCTACGTCCTGCGCGTCTACCGCGAGACGAGGTTCGAATGACTCCGCGCGCCACCAAACGCCTCGCCACCAACGCCGCCCTTACCCTTGGCGCGGCCCTGCTGCTGATCTGGTCGCTTGGCCCGATCTACTGGAGCCTAGTCGCCAGCCTGACCCCGCCCAACGCCCTCATCTCCGACAACCTGCACCTGTGGCCCGTCACCCCGACATGGGAGCATTATGCCAAACTGTTCGGCGCAACCTCCACCTCGCAAGGCAATCAGGTGCAATCCGTCTGGCCGCAGTTCCGCGCAGCACTTCTGAACTCCATCATCACCTCGCTTGCCGCCACAATCGTCACCGTCGCCATCGCCGCAGTTGGCGCATGGGCCTTCGTTCGCCTGAAATTCCCCGGCCGTGATGCCCTGTTCATCGCGGTGGTCGCCACCCTCGCCGTCCCCGGTTTCACCGTCCTGATCCCGCTTTACCGCCTGATGATCGCCGCTGGCCTGATCGACACCTACACCGGCGTCACGCTGATCTACGTCTCGGCCTTCCTGCCGCTGGCCCTATGGCTGATGCGTTCGGTCTATCAAGCCATGCCGCTGTCGCTGGAAGAGGCCGCGTGGATCGACGGTGCAAGCAAGTTCTACACCCTTCTCCGCATCGTTCTGCCCCTCGCCGGCCCCGGTCTGGTTGCCTGCGCCATCCTGACGTTCCTGTCGGCATGGGGTCAGTTCATGATCCCGCTGGTGTTTTCGCCGTCGCTGGCAACCAAACCCCTCACCGTGCTGATCCCGGAATTCGTCACCCGCAACTACGTCGATTACGGCCTGATGAACGCCGCTGGCATCATCGCCATCGTGCCGCCGATCATCCTCGTGCTGTTTCTCAACCGCTTTCTGGTGCAGGGCCTGATGGCCGGGGCCAGTAAATGAAAGGCCCGAAATGGCACAGGTGACAATCCACGACCTGACCAAATCCTACGGCACCACGCAGGTGATGCACGGCGTCAGCTTTGACGTGGCCGATGGAGAGTTCGTGGCCCTAGTCGGCCCGTCCGGCTGCGGCAAATCCACCCTACTGCGAATGATCGCGGGGCTGGAGGATATCTCCGGCGGCACCGTCTCCATCGGGGGCCGCGTGGTGAACGAGGTAGAGCCGAAAGAGCGTGACATCGCGATGGTGTTCCAGAACTACGCCCTGTACCCGCATATGTCGGTCCGCGAAAACATGGGCTTCTCGCTGAAACTGCGGGGCGAAAGCCGCGCGGACATTGAGAAAAACGTCGCCATTGCCGCCGAAATCCTGGGCCTCACGCCCTACCTTGACCGGATGCCGAAACAGCTTTCCGGTGGACAGCGCCAGCGCGTCGCGATGGGCCGCGCCATCGTCCGGCATCCGGCGGTGTTCCTGTTTGACGAGCCATTGTCGAACCTCGACGCCGCCCTGCGCGTCCAGATGCGCGCCGAAATCCGCAGCCTGCATGAGCGGCTGGGTTCGACGTCCATTTTCGTCACCCATGATCAGGTAGAGGCTATGACGATGGCCGACCGCATTGTCGTGATGCGGGCCGGGCGGCTGGAACAGGCTGGCCCGCCGTTGGAGTTGTACGACCGTCCGCAGAACGCTTTCGTCGCGGGTTTCATCGGTTCGCCCGCCATGAACCTTCTGCCGGGGCAGGCGGGCGGCGGGCAGGTGCGGCTGTCGGCGGATCTGACCCTGCCACTGGACAGCACCGCCACCGGATCGGTGCTGTACGGCATCCGCCCTGAACATCTGGAACTGGTTCCGACAGGCACGCCGGGTTCGATCATCGCCAAAGTCGTCGTCGTCGAAAGCACTGGCACTGCCATGTTCGTCGGCTGCAAATTGGCCGAGATCACCCTCCACGCCCTGTTCACCGACCGCCCCCCGGTCAAGCGCGGCGACATGATCGTCCTGCGCCCCCGCCCCGGCTTGTCGCACCTTTTCGACGCTGAAACCCAGATGCGGATCGGCTAGATCAACGCGACTACCATTATCGCTTGCCACATGGTGACGACGCGCATTCAAAGCACGCATAGGCTTGTTGCGGCCCCCAGGATTTGAAGTTCGCCACGGCAGAGCACCAAAGCAAAATGCGCCTCTGTGGAGGCGCATTTCACAACGGATCAGGACGGTTCAGACGCTTTTGCGGCGGCGCAGCGCGGCTACGCCCCCAAGCGCCCCCAGCAGCAACAGACCACCGGCTGGCAGCGGCACCGGCGACACCGGGAACGCAACCAGTTGCAGGCTGAAGTTGGCAAAGCCAGAGGTTCCGACGTAGCGGTCCGCAGGATTGCCGAACGCGATATGCAGCGTATCGGATGAGTTCGCCGCGA
>JBDSXE010000046.1:0-4670 GCA_039926325.1 Paracoccaceae bacterium
TGACGCGGTGATCAACAAGGGCGCGCCGAAGAAAATGGGCCCGTTCATGGTGACGCGCTGCATGTCATCCACCAATTCCGCCTGCCTTGCTACGCCGTTCAAGATCAAGGGCGTGAACTATTCCATCACCTCGGCCTGCTCGACCTCGGCGCATTGCATCGGCAACGGTGTCGAACTGATCCAGATGGGCAAGCAGGACGTGGTTTTTGCCGGTGGTGGCGAAGAACTCGATTGGACGCTGTCGTGCCTGTTCGACGCGATGGGGGCCATGTCGTCGAAATACAACGATGCGCCTGAAACCGCTTCCCGCCCCTATGATGCCACCCGTGACGGTTTCGTCATTGCGGGCGGTGGTGGCGTTGTGGTGCTGGAAGAACTGTCGCACGCTTTGGCCCGTGGCGCCAAAATCTATGGCGAGGTCACCGGTTACGGTGCCACCTCCGATGGTTATGACATGGTGGCCCCGTCTGGCGAAGGCGGCGAACGGTCGATGAAACTTGCCGTCGCAACCCTGCCCGAAGGCCGCCACGTCGATTACATCAACTCGCACGGCACCTCGACCGGGGTGGGCGACGTGACGGAAGTCGATGCGATCCGTCGCGTCTTTGGACGTGGCACCACCCCGCCGATTTCCTCGACCAAATCCCTGACCGGCCACTCTCTCGGGGCCACCGGGGTGCATGAGGCGATCTATTCACTGCTGATGATGAACGGCGATTTCATCACCGCCTCTGCCAACGTCACCACCCTCGACCCGGCACTCGACCCCGGCGAGATCGTGACGACCCTGCGACAAGGCGTCAAACTGGACTCCGTCCTGTCGAACAGCTTCGGCTTCGGCGGCACCAACGCGACATTGCTGATGAGCAAGTATATTGACTGAAACAGCAGGTGACCGGGCACGAGACCCAGTATCCTTGTGGGGGGTAATGTTATGGCGGAACTGATGCAGGGCAAGCGCGGCCTGATCATGGGCGTGGCCAACGACCGCTCGATCGCATGGGGCATCGCACGCGCGATGGCGGCAGAGGGTGCACAGCTGGCGTTCTCGTATCAGGGTGACGCTTTCGGCAAACGTGTCGAACCCCTCGCGCTGTCGGTCGGGTCGGATTTCCTGGTCGATGTCGATGTGATGAACGAAACCAGCCTGGATGCCTGTTTCGCCACCATAAAGGAACGCTGGGGCACCATCGACTTTCTCGTCCACGCCATCGCCTTTTCCGACAAAAGTGAACTGACCGGCCGTTTCATCAACACCAGCCGCGCGAACTTCACCAATTCCCTCGCCATCTCCTGCTACAGCTTCATCGACGTCTCGCGCCGCGCGGCCGAAATCATGCCCGCAGGCGGCAGTCTTTTGACCCTGACGTTCCAGGGCTCCAACCGCGTCACGCCCAACTACAACGTGATGGGCGTTGCCAAAGCCGCGCTGGAATCCGCCATGCGTTACCTCGCCAACGACCTTGGCCCGCAAGGTATCCGCGTCAACGCCATCTCGCCCGGCCCGATGAAGACCCTTGCCGGTGCTGCGATCGGCGGCGCCCGCGCCACCTTCCGCCATACCGAAGCCAACGCCCCCCTCCGTGCCAACGCCACATTAGAGTCGATCGGCGGCACCGCCGTCTACCTCGCCTCCGACATGGGCGCCTGCACCACCGGAGAGATCATCCGTGTTGACGGCGGCTATCACGTCCTGGGAATGCCGCAGCAAGAAAGCCTGTGACGGACCTCCGCTGACACAACGACACCGCTCCCGACTCTGCGCGCCTCAGCCATTCATCTTTTGATAAATATCCCCGCCGGAGGCTCCCCCGCCTCCGCTTCACCCGCGCCCATCATCCCTCACCCCAGATTTTTCGCAGAAAAATCGTGACCTTCCCCCGCCGATATGGCATCCCGCCCCAATCCTTCCCCCGCAGGTTTGCCCCATGATCGCCCTCTTTGTCGCCCTATGCCTGATGTCCGGCACCTGGCTTATCTTGCGCGGTGGCTTTGCGGTTGCAGGCGGGCGCGGGCTCAAGATCATCGGCTACGACACCAATGCCATAGGCTTGGGCGCGCTAGCGATCATCGTGGCGGTCTATTACTACGGCTGGCAATATGGCCTGGCGCTGGTTCTGTCGGTCGTCATCCATGAATACGGCCACGTCGTAGCCTACCGGGTTTGCGGCCATGACGATGCCCGCTTTCGCCTGATCCCGATCATGGGCGGCATGGCCATCTCCAACCGCATTCCCGCCGATCAACAAAGCGCGTTTTTCATCGCGCTGATGGGTCCGGCGATCTGTTTGGCACCGATGGGCCTGTGCTTTGCGTTGGCTGACCTGCTGTCCACCACTTACTACCCGGTGGCAGAGTTTCTGGGCATCCTTGGCCTGATCCTCGGTTTCTTCAACTTCTTCAACCTTTTGCCGTTCTGGCCGCTGGACGGTGGCCGTATCGTGCAGATCCTGGCGCAAAGCTTTCTGCCCAAAGCCACGCGTCAGGTCTCTATCGCGATGACTGTGATCGGCGGGGCGCTGGCATTCCTGACCCATTCCTACATCATCCTGTTTTTCATCCTGATCAGCTGGAGCGGCCTGATGCAGTCCGAAAAACTGCTCGAAATTCAGCGTCCCATGACCAAATCCCGCGCTCTGCTCGCCCTCGCGGCCTATGCCTTCACTGCAGGCGCGTTCTTTCTTGGTGGCGCCCAAGTCCTTGGCAGCCTGATTTAGCCGACACGCGAAAATTCCCTTGAACCGCGCGCATGCAGCGATATACTTACCAAATCAGCTAAGTATTTAGAGGAGCCCGCTATGCCCCAGATGATCTTCGTCAACATCCCCGTCACCGATGTCGCCAGATCCCGCAAATTCTACGAATCCCTCGGTTACAAGATCAACGAGCAATTTTCCGACGCAACCGCCGCCTGCGTCGTGGTGTCGGATGCGATCTATTTCATGATCCTGAACCACGAGAAATTCGCCAGCTTCGCCACCAAGCCCCTTGCCGACCCTGCGAAATCCACCGCCGTGATGATCGCCCTGTCGCAAGACAGCCGCGCCGCCGTCGACACCATCACCGAGGCCGCTGTCAAGGCCGGCGGGTCCGAACCCAAACCGGCGCAGGACATGGGCTTCATGTACAACCGCACCTTCCAAGATCCCGACGGCCATGTGTTCGAACCAATGTGGATGGACCCGGCTGCCGTGCAGGGTTGAAAATTTCTTCAAAAAAAGGAAATCTGGCATGGATGTGACCCCTAAAGAGGCCGGATGGCAAACAGCGGCGTTGCTGTTGGCCCGGTTGATCATGGCCGCGCTGTTCGCGATGGCTATGGTGTTCAAATTTTCCGACATCAGCGCTACGGCAGATTACATCGCCGCGACAGGCTTCCCGTTTGCAACGCTGCTCGCCTGGCTGGCCGCGATTTTCGAATTGGCGCTGGTATTGAGTTTCCTGAGCGGCGCTTACTTCCGCGAGGCCGCTTTGCTTGGCGCGGCCTATGTGGTGTTTCTGGCCTTTGCCTTTCATGGCCCAAGCCATTGGACGGACGGTGAGGGCCTGAATTTCGGTGCCTTCGTCAGCCACTTCCCCTTCGCGGCTGGCCTGCTGTTCGCCGCCGTTCACGGCCCCGGTCATGTGCTTGCCCTGCAAATCGGTCTTTTGAAGGAAAATGAATAACGCGAGGCTCACCCCACGGGTCGAACAATGCCGTAGGGGATGACCTTCATTACGGCGGCGGAAATTTGGAGCGGGCGGCGGGAATCGAACCCGCGTCTCTAGCTTGGAAGGCTAGGGTCTTACCATTACACAACGCCCGCTCTGGGCCTGCGCGCCTTCTAGATAGCATCCCGCGACGCCATGCTCAACCCGGTCAAACGTCAGCAGGCTCGATCAACTCTGGTCCTGACGCGCGGTTGGAATTGACCGCCACGCCGACCCGGTGCGCCTTTAAAGCGCCCGCCGCCGCAGGCTTCATCAGGACAGCCGCCCCCTTACCCGCCTCGCCCAACCACAAGGGCCAGTCCGCGGGGTCAAGGATCAGCGGCTCGCGGTCGTGAATGCCGGTCATGTTCGGCCCGCCCTCCAGCGTGACCATCGCACAGGTGTCGATCTCGCCCCACCGGCTCCACAACCCGCCCAGCGCCATCGGCTGGCCGTCCGTCCGCGTGATATACCACGGCAGTCGTGTTGCATTCGGCCCCGCCGACCATTCATAAAAGCCAGCGACCGGAATGATGCAGCGTCGCTCCCGTATCGCCTCACGGAACGCAGGCTTGGTCGCCACGCCATCCGACCGGGCGTTGATGATCAGCGGCCCGTCGCCCAGCGCCTTGTACCACGCAGGCACCAACCCCCACCGCATCGCCCGCAACCTGCGCGTACTTTCACAGGTCACGACCGCCACCGGATCGGTCGGGCAGACGTTGTATCGCGGCGGCTCTGGCAGGTCATTCCCCGGCACCGCGCCAAACAACGCCGCCAACGCCGTGTTTGGATCGGTGATAACGATGCGCCCGCACATAAGCCGATGTTATGACAGGATGCTGAAGGAGTGAATACGATTCACCAACGCACCCCCTTCGCCAGTGTCTAAAATGTTCCCCTCACATAGCCGAAAACTGACCTCAAAACCCCTTTCATATTGGCACAAATATCCCACGGGGGTCCGGGGGTGTGAAACC
>JBDSXE010000047.1:0-6316 GCA_039926325.1 Paracoccaceae bacterium
GGCGTTCTTGAACGGTGCAAGCGATCTGCAAATGGTTGAACAGGTTGGCGGCGATCTGCGGATCGGTGCTGGGGTGACGATCACCGACATGATGGCCGCGATAAAGCCGCTGCATCCCTCGTTTGCAGAGCTGTTGCGACGTTATGCTTCGGTTCAGGTCCGCAACGCCGCGACGATTGGTGGGAATATCGCCAATGGCTCACCGATTGGCGATGGGCCTCCTGCGCTGATTGCGTTGGGTGCGACGTTGCATCTGCGACGAGGGACCGAACGGCGAGAGATGGCGCTTGAGGATTTCTTTATCGAATACCGCAAACAGGATCGGTTGCAGGGTGAGTTTGTCGCGGCGGTAACGATCCCCGCCACGGCCCCTGCCTTGCGGTGTTACAAGATTTCCAAGCGGTTCGATCAGGACATCTCTGCCGTATGCGGCTGTTTCAATGTGACGGTTGCAGACGGCGTGGTAACGGCAGCGCGCATTGCGTTTGGCGGGATGGCGGGGATACCGAAGCGGGCCGCGGCGGTCGAGGCGGCATTGGTGGGGTATGAATGGACTTTGGCCAAGGTAGAGGCCGCGATTCCGGCATTTACCAAGGATTTCCAGCCGCTGACGGATATGCGCGCTTCGGCGGAGTATCGGCTGATCACGGCGCAGAACCTGCTCGTTCGATATTTCCACGACCTTGCCGGTGTCGCAGTGAATGTGCTGGAGGTGCAATCATGAGCATGGGTAAGGCGCTGCCGCATGATTCCTCGCCATTACAAGTCACCGGAAATGCGCGGTATGTCGATGACGTGCCGCTGCCAGAAGGTGCGCTGCATCTGGCGTTCGGACTAAGCACTTGCGCGCATGGCGAGATTGTCTCCATCGACCTGTCGGCGGTGCGGGCGGCGGCGGGTGTGGTGCAGGTCTATTCGGCGGAGGATTTCGCCGAAATGCCAGATTGCTCTCCTTCCACCCATGACGAGCCGTTGCTGGCGGTGGGGACGGTTCATCACGTTGGGCAGCAAGTGTTTCTGGTGGTGGCGGACTGCCATTTGGCGGCGCGCAAGGCCGCGCGATTGGGGAAGATCGTCTACCGTGAGCTGCCCGCGTTATTGACTGTGGAAGATGCGCTGGCGGCGAACAGCAGGTTCGAGGCGGGGCCCGTTGTCTGGGCGAAGGGCGATGCGGCCGCAGCGGTTGCGGCCGCGCCTCACACGATTGAGGCGGATTTCGAGGTTGGAGGACAGGAGCATTTCTATCTGGAAGGGCAGATTGCGGCGGCGCTGCCGCAAGAGGGCGGGGATATGATCATCCTGTCCTCAACCCAGCACCCGACCGAGATTCAGCACAAGGTTGCCCATGCGCTGCATCTGCCGATGGCCAATGTGCGGGTCGAAACGCGGCGGATGGGCGGGGGGTTCGGCGGCAAGGAATCGCAGGGCAACGCGTTGGCGATTGCTTGCGCGATTGCGGCGCGGGACACCGGCAAGCCCTGCAAGATGCGCTATGACCGCGACGAAGACATGATGATCACCGGCAAGCGGCACGACCTGAAAATCCGCTATCGGGTGGGGTTTGATGATGCCGGGCGGGTGCTGGGGATCGAGTTTCTGCACCTGATGCGATGCGGTTGGGCGCAGGATTTATCGTTGGCGGTGGCGGACCGGGCGATGCTGCATTCTGACAACTGCTATCATCTGCCGGATATTCGGATCGAAAGTCATCGGCTGAAAACCAACACGCAAAGCGCCACGGCCTATCGCGGGTTTGGCGGCCCGCAGGGAATGATCGGGATTGAGCGGGTGATGGACCACATCGCATTCGCCGTGAAAAAAGACCCGGTGGAGGTGCGGCGGGTCAATTTCTATCGCGGAGCGGCTCCGCAAGGTGCGGGGACTGGGCGGCGGATTGGCGGGGCGTATTCGCCGCATCCTGAACAGTTCGCGGTGCAGACGACGCCATTTCACATGCCGGTGGAGGATTTCATTGGCGACGTGATGGTGGATGAACTGCTGAAACGCTCGGATTATGCGGGGCGGAAAGCGACGATTGCGGCGTGGAATGCTGGTAGCCCGATCCTCAAGCGGGGGCTTGCACTGACGCCGGTGAAGTTCGGGATTTCGTTCACGCTGACTTGGCTCAACCAGGCCGGGGCTTTGGTGCATGTGTATCAGGACGGCTCGATCCATCTGAATCACGGCGGGACAGAGATGGGTCAAGGGCTGAACCAGAAGGTGGCTCAGGTGGCGGCTTCGGTGTTTGGCGTGGATACAGGCGTCGTGAAGATTACCGCGACGGATACCGGGAAGGTGCCGAACACCTCTGCCACGGCGGCGTCGTCAGGCTCGGATATGAACGGGATGGCGGCAAAGCAGGCGTGCGATGTGATCCGGGGCCGCATGGCGGAGTTCGTTGCGGGGCGGCATCAGGCGCGGGCCGAGGCGGTGGTGTTTGAGGATGGGCGTGTGCGGGTCGCGGGGGCGGATTATGCCTTCGCAGAGGTAGCGCTGATGACCTATCAGGCGCGGATATCGCTGTCGTCGACCGGGTTTTATGCGACGCCGAAGATTGTCTGGGACCGGGTCAAGGGTGAGGGGCGGCCGTTCTTGTACTTCGCTTATGGGGCGGCGGTGACAGAGGTGGTGATTGACACTTTGACGGGGGAGAACCGGATTTTGCGCGCGGATATCCTGCATGATGCGGGGACGTCGCTGAATCCGGCGTTGGACATTGGCCAAATCGAGGGGGCCTATGTGCAGGGCGCTGGCTGGCTTACGACCGAAGAACTGGTCTGGGATGACAAGGGGCGGCTACTGACCCACGCGCCATCGACCTATAAAATCCCGGCGTGTTCGGATCGGCCCCGGGTGTTCAATGTTGCCCTGTGGGATCAGCCGAACCGCGAAGATACCGTGGGCAAGTCCAAGGCGGTGGGAGAGCCGCCGTTCATGCTGGGGATTTCCGCGTTTCTGGCTTTGAGCGATGCCATTGCCGCCTGTGGCGACGGGTCGGTTTATCCGGCATTGGATGCGCCTGCCACAGCGGAGCGGGTGCTGATGGCGGTCAGGCGGCAGCATGTTTGACCTTGCAGGATTGGGATCGGCTTTGGCGGCGCACGGGCGAGTTGCGCGCATTGTCATTGCCGCATTCGAGGGGCATTCGCCACGAGAGGTTGGGGCCGCGATGCTGGTCTGGGCTGGTGGGCAGTCCGGCACGATTGGCGGCGGCGCGCTGGAATTTCAGGCGGTAGCGCGGGCGCGAGAGATGTTAGGGCCGGGTGGATCGAGGATGGACCGCGATGCGTTGGGGCCAGCGTTGGGGCAGTGTTGCGGTGGCGTCGTGACGCTGTTGACAGAGGTGTACGACGCCGTGCCGGAGGGGCCAGTGGTGGCGCGGGGGCCCGGGCAGATGCCGTTGGCGGTCAGCCGGATTTTGGCGGCTGCGCGGGGACAAGGCGCATCGCCAGAGCCGGGACTGGTGCAGGGCTGGATGGTGGAGCCGATAACTGTGCCGTTGCGGCCGGTCTGGGTGTGGGGCGCCGGGCATGTCGGCAGGGCGTTGGTCGGAGTGCTGGCGCCGCTGACGGGGCTGGAAATTACTTGGGTGGATTTCGCGGCGGATAGGTTTCCAGCAATTGCGGCTGTGCGGATTTTGCCGGTGCCCGAACCAGAGCGGGCGGTGACGCTGGCTCCGCCGGATGCGGAGCATTTGATCGTGACGTTCAGTCACGCGCTGGATCTGGAGCTGTGCCACCGTTTGCTGCAGCACGGGTTCGGGCGGTGCGGGCTGATTGGGTCAGCGACGAAATGGGCGCGGTTTCGGTCGCGGCTGGGGGCCTTGGGCCATTCTACGGCAGAAATCGGCCGGATCGAGTGCCCGATTGGCGACCCAGCGTTGGGCAAGCATCCGCAGGCGATTGCAATCGGGGTGGCGGCGGCGATGTTGCGGACGCGGGCCGCAGTACCGCAGCAAGCCTTGGGCTGATCCACATCAAGGCGGCGGCGGGGCGTCTGTGGTTGGCTGCCGTGGGCACGATGAACCCAAGGATAGCCAAAATGACCGATGCGAACCCACGTTGCGAACGCCTGCTGGTGTTCTTGCTGCGAATGGCGCTGGCGTGGACGTTTCTGTATGCCGCCTCGCATCAGGTGTTTGTTCCGGGCTGGAGTGCGACCGGCTTTCTGACCAGCACCAAGACTTTCCATTTTCTGTTCGCGCCATTGACCAATCCCAGGCTTGGGCCGGTCGTCTCTTTTCTGGTCGAATATGGTCATCTGGCGATTGGGTTGTCGTTGCTTTTCGGGGTGCTGACGCGGGTCGGTGCGTCTGCGGCGATCATGCTGATGTTCTTTTACTGGCTGGCGCACATGGATTTTCCGTTCATCAGCGACACCAATAACCTTCTGGTGGATATGCATGTCGTCTACGCGCTTGTTCTGGGGCTGCTGATCGTCAAACAGGCGGGTCATATCTGGGGGCTGGACGGCTGGTTGTCGCGGCAGTCATGGGTTCAGGGGAATTGGGTGCTGGCTTGTGCCACCACCCAAACGCCGAATGAATTGAACCTTTGGGTTGATGGGCGCTTGAGGCTGCCGCGTGCGGCGTTAAGGTGCCCGCGACCTGAGGGGGCTGAATATGGACGCGGATTTCTTGATCATCGGCGGGGGAATTGCCGGAGTTTCGGCGGCCGGTCGGCTGGCGGAGCTTGGGTCGGTGCTGTTGCTGGAGGCAGAGGATAACCTTGCCTACCACACCTCTGGCCGGTCGGCGGCGATGTATGAGCCGCATTATGGCAAGCCTGCCGTCGTGGGGCTTTCGATGGCATCGGGGGATTATCTGCGCGGGATCGAGGGGATGCTGTCGCCGCGCGGGATGATGGTGGTGGCGCTTGAAGGTGAGGAAGCGGCTCTGGCGGCTGATGCCAAGGCGATGTCGATGGATATGATTTCCGGCGCCGAGGCTGTGGAGAAGTTTCCGCTGCTGAACCCTGCCGTGGTGGTGGCTGCGGCGCACAGTCCACAGGCTTGGGATATTGATACCGACAAGCTGTTGCAGGGGTTTGCCAAGGCTGCGCGGGGGCATGGGGCGCAGATCGTGACGAAGGCGCGGGTTTCGGGGATTGCGAAGATTGGCGGGGGTTGGCGCGTGGCTTCCTCTGCCGGAGAGTTTACCGGGCGGGTGCTGATCAATGCGGCGGGATCGTGGGTGGATGGGGTTGCGGTCATGGCGGGCATCAGGCCCATAGGGTTTCAGCCGATGCGGCGGTCAATGGCGCGGATTCCGGTATCGGCGGGCCATGATGTTTCGGGGTGGCCGATGATGTTTGGGGTAGGGGAAGGCTGGTATTGCAAGCCGGATGCTGGCGCTTTGCTGGTGTCGCCGGCAGAGGAACATCCGATGGGGCCGCATGACGCATTCGCGGACGATATGGTGCTGGCGGAGGGGTTGGCGCGGTATGAGGCGATGGTGACGGAGCCGGTCACGCGGCTGCTGTCGAACTGGGCTGGGTTGCGAACGTTTGCGCCGGACCGGGTTCTGGTGATCGGGCGGGATGTGAGGGAGCCGGACTTTTTCTGGCTGGCAGGTCAGGGCGGGTACGGGTTTCAGACCTCGGCGGCGGCCAGTCAGTTGGCCGCAGATTTGATCGTGGGGAATGAACCGAGATTGGCGGCGGAGTTGGTGGGGCAGCTGGACCCGGCACGATTCGGGTGAGAGCGTCCAGATATGGACAATTAGCAAGTTTCTTGTAGATCAATGGGTTATCTCGGGGCATTAACCGAATTTTAGGTTTTCTTTTACGCGATCGCGGGTCGCTTATCACTCCTTTCGGGGGTGATGGCGTTTCACCCCGGCACCGCTTGTCTGATCAGGTCGCACAGGCGTTGGGATGTTGGGGGTAGCGAAACCCGTGCGCGGGTGATCATGCCGTAAGGTTCGACGGCAATGGCAAGATCGATGGGCAGAAGTTCGAATCCGGCGGCTGCCCCGCTGGCGAATTGCCTGGCTGATGCCAATGAGACGGCGGCGATGGCGTCGGATTGTTGCAGCAACGCCAGCGTCAGCAGGAATGACGCCGTAAAAACCCGCTGCGTCGGCCGTGGCAGGCCAAGCAGCTGCAGACGGGCGAGGACGGTGCGGGTCAACAGGTTGTCGGGGCCGGGCATAACCCAGTCAAACTCCAACAGTTGCATGGGCTTTAGCGGGTCGGGTTTGCGAAGCAGAGGGTGGCCGTAGCGGGCGATCAGCGCAATCGGCTCGGTTTCCATCGGGGAAAAAGCCAGGACTTCGCTTTGCAAACCGTCTGGCAGGCGGCCCACGGCGAAATCTAGC
>JBDSXE010000048.1:0-4632 GCA_039926325.1 Paracoccaceae bacterium
GACCTCGATGGAGGCGCTGATCCACCATTTCAAGCTGTACACGGAAGGGTTCCACGTTCCGGCTGGCGAGGTTTATGCGGCGGTTGAGGCTCCGAAAGGGGAATTCGGGGTGTACATGGTGGCGGACGGGACGAACAAACCCTACCGCGCCAAGCTGCGGGCGCCGGGGTTCCTGCACTTGCAGGCACTGGACTATATGTGCGTAGGGCACCAGCTGGCGGACGTGAGCGCCATCATCGGGACGATGGATATTGTGTTCGGTGAGGTGGACCGGTGAGGGGCGCTGTCGCTTTTTTGTGTCTACTTTCCGTCGCGGGGCATGTCTCTGCTCAGGCTACGACGACGAAGGACGAGTTCATCGCTTTCGTCGAGAAGCAGGACAATTGCTTGATCGCTGAAAAGGATGCTGCGGCGCTTTTGGAGCCCTTGGGCTTTACCCAAGATGTTGTGCGCGGCTATGTGGATGAATTGTTGACCGATGGTCTGGCCGTCGTCGATGAAACCGGCTTTAAACTCAAAACGGGGAAATGCTCCTGATGCTGCGCCGTTTGCACAAAGAACAACCTAGCTCGTTCGTTTTCACTCCCGCCAATCTGGAATGGGCGCAGGGGCAGATTTCCAAGTATCCCGAGGGGCGTCAGGCCAGTGCCATCATTCCGCTGCTTTGGCGCGCGCAAGAGCAGGAAGGGTGGCTTTCGCGGCCTGCGATTGAACTTGTCGCCAATATGCTGGGGATGGCCTACATTCGGGCGCTTGAAGTGGCGACGTTTTACTTCATGTTTCAGCTGCAACCTGTTGGTTCGATTGCTCATATCCAGATATGCGGCACCACGTCCTGCATGATCTGCGGGGCAGAGGAACTGGTGGCGGTTTGCAAAGAAATGATTTCGCCGTCCGCTCACGCGGTGTCTGCCGATGGCAAGTTCAGCTGGGAAGAAGTTGAGTGCCTGGGTGCCTGCGCCAATGCGCCGATGGCGCAGATCGGCAAGGATTACTATGAGGATCTGACGCCGGCCAAGCTGCGGGAGTTGATCGGGCGGTTCTCTAACGGTGAGGTGCCGGTGGCGGGGCCGCAAAACGGGCGCTATTCCTGCGAGCCGTTGAGTGGATTGACCAGCCTCAAGGATTTTGAATCCGGCAAAACACAATACAATGCCTCGGCGCAGCGGGCGGTTGATTTGAAGGACACGGTGAAGCGGATCGATGGGACGGAAGTGCCGATCCTGACGCCGTGGCTGAAAGACAAGATCAAGGCGTAGGGGGCGGATATGGCGGGCGAGGCAAATTCAGACAGCGGCTGGCCGAATGGCTGGCTGATCGCGGTGGTGGCGGGTGTCATCGCGGCGGTTCTGGCGCGCTGGATTGGCGAGGTTGGTACTACGGTTGCGGTGCTGGTTGGGCTGTTCGTATTTCTGGTGTTCGGCGTGCTGATGGGAATGTTCTGGGGCGCTCCGGCGACCGGCGGGCATGATGACCACGGCCATTTGCATGATGATGGGCATGATCATGCAGCGCAAGCGATGTCTGCCCCGGAATTACAGCGCCACGCCAACACGAATGAACACTGAAATGGCGGCCAGCCCCAAAGATCGCGCTGATTTGGCAGAGGTGCGGCTGATCGCATTTGTCATTGCCGGCACGATGATTGGCTGGATGTTCGTGCAGTATCTGGGCGGACAGTTGGGCTGGCCACCGAAATATGTGTTTCTGGCTGATCTTGCGGCGATTGCGGCATTTTTCTGGGCGCTGGTCGCAACCTATCGGATTTGGCGGAAACGTCAGGGTTAAGGGGTCTTTCGGGACCGAAGTAAAAGGAACGGGCGCATGCTCAAGGATCAGGACCGCATCTTTACCAACCTATACGGGATGCATGATCGCTCGTTGGCGGGTGCCAAGAAGCGTGGGCATTGGGACGGCACGGCGGCAATCATGGCCCAAGGGCGCGACAAGATTGTCGAGCTGATGAAAGCGTCTGGCTTGCGTGGGCGCGGCGGGGCTGGGTTTCCGACGGGCCTCAAATGGTCGTTCATGCCGAAGGTTTCGGATGGTCGCCCGTGTTATCTGGTGGTGAACGCCGACGAATCCGAGCCCGGTACCTGCAAGGACCGCGAGATCATGCGGCACGATCCGCATACGCTGATCGAAGGATGTCTGATCGCGAGTTTCGCGATGGGGGCGAACGCCTGCTACATCTACATTCGTGGCGAATATATCCGAGAGCGCGAAGCTTTGCAGGCGGCGATCGACGAAGCCTATGACGACGGATTGGTCGGCAAAAACGCGTCAAAGTCTGGGTTCGACTTTGACATCTACCTGCATCACGGCGCGGGGGCCTATATCTGCGGCGAGGAAACTGCGCTGTTGGAAAGCCTGGAGGGCAAGAAGGGGATGCCGCGGATGAAGCCGCCGTTCCCGGCGGGCTCGGGGCTGTATGGCTGCCCGACCACGGTGAACAACGTCGAATCGATTGCGGTTGTGCCGACGATTTTGCGGCGTGGGCCGGAGTGGTTTGCATCGTTTGGCCGTCCGAACAACGTCGGGACCAAGATTTTCGGGATTTCGGGCCATGTGAACAATCCTTGCGTGGTCGAGGAGGCGATGTCGATCCCGCTGCGCGAGTTGCTGGACGAGCATTGCGGTGGTGTGCGGGGCGGCTGGAAGAACTTGAAGGCGGTCATTCCGGGCGGATCATCGGTGCCGCTGCTGACGGCGGCGCAGTGCGAAGATGCGATAATGGATTTTGACTGGCTGAAGGATCAGAAATCTGGGCTCGGCACGGCGGCGGTGATCGTGATGGATCAATCAACCGATGTGATCAAGGCGATCTGGCGGCTTTCCAAGTTCTACAAGCATGAAAGCTGCGGCCAATGCACGCCGTGCCGTGAAGGCACCGGCTGGATGATGCGGGTCATGGACCGGCTGGTGCGCGGCGATGCCGAGGTGGAGGAGATCGACATGCTGCTGTCCGTGACCAAGCAGGTTGAGGGGCACACGATCTGCGCCCTGGGCGATGCGGCGGCTTGGCCGATTCAAGGGCTGGTGCGGGCTTTCCGGGGTGAGATCGAGGACCGGATCAAGGCGAAGAAAACCGGACGCATGGGCGCTATGGCGGCGGAATAAGTTCGTGCAGCCAACCCGAACCATTGGCGGCGCGATTGCTGTTGGCTTCGGGTTGTTGCTGTCGGCATGTGCGGCACCTCAGCCGATGACCATGCCGCCAGCGGACGGGCGGGCGGAAACCGTTGTGCATGCCCCTTACCGCTATGTCGTTGGGCGTCAGGAAATGGTGCAGGCGGCTGGCAGGGTTTCATTGCGGGTTACGCGAGATGGCGGGCCGGATATGGATTACTCCGATGGATTGGTCGCCAAGCAGGTCGCCGAGGAATATTGCGCCCACTACCGCCGCTCTTTGAACCATGATGCCTTCGGCATGTTTTCGGCCCCGGCGTCGTGGATTTTTGACGGGGGTTGCCAGTGAGCAGGCAAGCCTTCGCCCAAGGCGATCAAATGACAGTGCGCTGTTATGGCATGTCAGGCCACTTTCCCTCACCTTTGAACTTGCCGCAAACGCGTGGCGCCCCAGATGATGCGGCATGGGTGCGAATGATCAAAGGTGTTAGTCAAATGTTGAAAATCTGTTTTGGTGCTGTGGTTGCCACTTCGCTGATGACGCTGTCCGCCGCCGCAAATGCGGACGACAAAGTGCCGCTGCCGCAAGAGGCACATATCAACGAACAGCTGATTGCCGCTGCGGAAGGCGACCTGATCCGCACGAACTGCCCGTCGATTTCGGCCCGGATGCTGGTGGTGTTCGGCAAGATGTATGACCTGAAACATTATGCTGTCGGCAAAGGGTATACTGAAGAAGAGGTGAAGGCGTTTCTGAAGGACAAGGATCAGAAGGCCCGGGTGAAGGGCGCCGCAGTGGACTATCTTGCCAGTCAGGGTGCGGTTGAAGGCGACAGCAAAAGTTACTGCGCCGTTGGCCGTGCCGAGATTGCCAATAGCACGCTGCTTGGTTCGTTGCTCAAGGATTAGGATGAACACAAGGCCCGGATACCATCTGGCGGAGTTGAATGTCGGGCGATTGATTGCGCCGACGGACGATCCGCGCGTGGCCGACTTCATGGCTGCGCTGGACCGGATCAATGGTCTGGGTAAGCGTATGCCGGGGTTTGTCTGGATGATGGAAGGCTCTGGCGAGCCAGGAACTGGGAACACCGAGGCCAAGATTGCGGGCGATCCGCAATATGTATCGAACCTGACGGTGTGGCAAAGCGTCGAGACGCTGGAGGCGTTTGTCTGGAACACCGTGCACCGTCAGTTTTACGAGCGGCGGGCGGAGTGGTTCGAGGTTCTGGGGAAGATGCATTTCGTTATGTGGTGGGTGCCGGAAGTTCACAACCCCACGCTTGATGAGGGTCTGGCGCGGCTGGACCATCTGCGCCAACATGGCGCCAGCGATGAAGCGTTCGACTGGGCATGGCTGAGAGAAGCACGTTTGTGGAAAGAGCGGGCCTGCGGGCACGCGGTGGCGGAGTAACGGCGATGTGCTATGGCGGGGTTGATCCAAAATACATGATCCGTGACATCGAAGCGCGTGTGAAAGGCGTTGCCTTTGCGCGGGATAAA
>JBDSXE010000049.1:0-4804 GCA_039926325.1 Paracoccaceae bacterium
CTGCAAGGGGGCTGCTTGCGGCGATCAGCGTATCGTCAGCGTCCTCATGATTGCCAATCCTGAAAAACACCACGCTGTTGCCAGCGATGACACGGGCGTAGGGATCGGTGATATGGATGCCCGTGTGCGCGGCGGCGGGCAAAGCGGTTGCGATGATGGCAAAAAGCACCGCTGCAAGGGCGGTCGGTTTGAAGGGATTCATGGGATTCCTCGGGTGGTTGAACAGGGTTTAAGGGTGTTCAGACCGCTAGAGGGGGTGCGCGGGCGCTGGGGCGGTGGATCTGGATGACCGGCGCGGCCGGGATCGCGACAGGGGCCGGTTCGATGGCGCGGTTGATTGTGGGCGCGACGATTGTGGCCGATGCTGTCAGCAGTGCGACGGCCGACGCGGCAAGGCAATGGGTGCATGGGTGCTGCGTAAGCGGTTTGCCGGTGGCGTCGATCTGTAGTGTGAAGCTGCCGCCGGTGCCGCAGATCACCTGATCGGTGGCACCCTCCATCTGGTTGCGCGCCACAGCCTCTACAACCGAGCCGAACAGCAGGCTAAGCGCAAGAAACAGGGCGGCTAAGAGGCGAAGGCGGCGCATGACGCTATCTAGCGGACCGTGCGGCGCGCGTCCATGCCGGACACATGCGACACGTCAGCATGGCAATCGCGAGCATTTGCAAGACGTGAAGCGCCAAGCGTGTCCGCTTTCGTCGTCGATGTTAGTGAGGATAGCCCGGAAGGGTTTGCGACGCAGGCCACCTCAAATATGACAAAGGCCCCAGCCGCGATGCGGTGGGGCCTTGGAACATTCGAGGCAGACAGATCAGACGGCAGCGACCGCTTGCGCCTTGACGATGTCTTTTTTGATTTTGGTGGCAGCAGGCGACAGCTCTTCTGCCTTGGCCTTGGCCAGGTACGCGTCCAGACCGCCACGGTGATCGACCGAGCGCAGTGCTGCCGCAGAAATCCGCAGCTTGAAGCTTTGCGCCAGAACGTCGGAAATCAGCGTGACTTCGTTCAGGTTCGGCAAAAAGCGGCGACGGGTCTTGTTGTTGGCGTGGCTGACTTTGTTGCCAGACATCGGGCCTTTGCCCGTAAGTTCGCAGACGCGCGACATCTTGGTATTCCTTCATATGCACGACAGGGAGCGCAGGCGCAGGCCAGCGTCCGAATTGGATTTGTGGCGTTTAGGGGGAATCGGCGGCGGCGTCAACAGGCAAGCGCGGTGCTGGTGGAGATGTAGGAGCCTCCGGCGGGGATATTTGGGGACAGAAAATGGCGGGGGTTGTTTGAGGTGGCATGGCGGGGCGATAAGGGCACATGCGGTTGAATTTGCCCATAGAAGATGTGCTGCCGGACCTGCGGGCTGCGATAGCCGCGCGGGGTATGGCGGTGTTGCAGGCACCGCCGGGCGCGGGCAAGACGACGTTGGTGCCGCTGGATCTGCTGGCGTCGGGGTTGATCGCCGGGCGGATTTTGATGCTGGAGCCGCGCAGGCTAGCTGCAAGGGCGGCGGCGGAGCGCATGGCAAATTTGTTGGGGGAAAACGTCGGCGCGACGGTTGGCTACCGCATTCGCGGCGAGTCAAAGGTGGGACCGCTGACGCGGATCGAGGTGGTGACGGAGGGGATTCTGACCCGGATGATCCAAAGCGATCCGGGGTTGGAGGGGGTCGGCTGCATCATCTTTGACGAGTTCCATGAGCGGTCGCTGAACGCCGATCTGGGGCTGGCACTGTGTCTGGAAGTGCGGGGGGCGCTGCGGGGCGATCTGGTCTTGGTGGTGATGTCGGCGACACTGGATGCAGCACCCGTGGCGGCGTTGATGGATGCGCCGGTGATCACGTCGATGGGGCGGTCGTTTGCGGTGGAGACGCGGTGGCTGGCGCGGCCGGTGGATGCATCTGTGCGGTTTGAGACGGCGATGGCTGGCCTGATCCGGCAGGCGCTGGAAGAGGTGCCGGAGGGCGGATTGCTGGCGTTTCTGCCGGGCGAGGGCGAAATCCGGCGGGTGGCGGCGATGCTGTCTGGGCTGGAGGGGTGTGTGGTGCTGCCACTTTTCGGTGCGATGGAGTTTGCGGCGCAGCGGGCGGCTTTGGGGCCGGTGGCGGGGCGGCGGGTCGTGCTGGCGACCTCGATTGCCGAGACGTCTTTGACGCTGCCGGATATTACTGTCGTGGTCGATGGTGGGCGGTCTAGGCGGGCGCGGTTTGATCCGAATTCCGGCATGTCGCGGCTGGTGACGGAACGGGTGACGAAGGCGGAAGCGGAGCAGCGGCGCGGTCGTGCGGGACGGGTTTCTGACGGCGTGTGTTACCGGATGTGGACTCGCGGGGAGGAAGGCGGGATGGCCGCTTTCCCCCCGGCGGAGATCGAAGCGGCGGATTTGACCGGGCTGGCGCTGGAACTGGCGCTGTGGGGGTCAGGCGCGCTGGCGTTTGTGACCGCGCCACCTGCGGGGCCGCTGGCGGAAGCGCGGCTGCTATTGGAGCGGTTGGGCGCATTGGCCGAGGGCCGGATTACCGAGCATGGGCGGGCGCTGGCAGCTTTGCCGCTGCATCCACGGTTGGCGCATATGCTGGTCGTGGCGGGTTCGGGGGCGGCTGTGGTGGCGGCGCTGCTGGCAGAGCGGGATGTGCTGCGGGGGGAGGCACCTGACCTTGCGCTGCGGGTGGCTGCGGTTCGGGAGGGGACGGGCGACAGGGCGGTGGTGGAGCGGGTGCGGGTGGAGGCGCGGCGCTTGGCGCGGCTGGTTGGGGTAAAGGAGCAGCGCAGTTTGGGCGAGATGGCGGCGCTGGCTTACCCGGACCGGATCGGGCTGGCGCGCGGGGCAGACGGGCGGTTCTTGTTGTCAGGTGGCAAAGGGGCGGTAGTCAGCGGGCCGTTGGCGGGCGCGCGGCTGATCGTGGCGGTCGATCTGGATGGCGATGCGCGCGAGGCGATGGTGCGGCAGGCGGTTGGTTTGACCGAGGGCGAGTTGCGGGGGCTGTATCCAACGGAATGGCGCGAGGTCTGCGAGTGGTCGCGGCGGGAGGGCCGTGTGGTGGCGCGGCGGCAGGAGTGTTTCGACGCGCTGGTTTTAAGCGAGCGGGTTTGGGATGCGCCTGTTGAACGGGTGGCGGCAGCGGCGTTTGAGGGGTTGCGGGCGGTGGGGTTGCCGTGGACGGCTGGGGCAAGGCGGTTACGGGCGCGGATGGCATTGCTGGGGCTGGCGGTGTCGGATGAGGCGTTGCTGGCGGATGGAGAATGGGTTCTGCCTTGGTTGGCAAAGGTGCGGACCGAAGCGGATTTGAAGGCGCTCGATTTGAACGAGGCGTTGCTGGCGATGCTGTCATGGGACCAGAGGGCGGAACTGGACCGGGTGGTGCCGTCGCATTTCGTGACTCCGCTCGGGCGGCGGGTGGCGATTGAGTATGACGGGGTGCCCGCGATTGAAGTGCGGTTACAGGAAATGTTTGGCGTGGCGGTGCATCCGCGCGTCGGCGATCTGCCGCTGCGAGTGACGCTGCTGTCGCCGGGCGGGCGGCCCATTCAGGTGACGATGGATGTGCCGGGGTTCTGGCGGTCGTCTTATGCGGATGTAAGAAAGGATATGCGGGGGGCTTATCCGCGGCACCCGTGGCCGGAGGATCCCTTGGCGGCGGAGCCTACGGTTCGGGCTAAGCCCCGGGGGACGTGAGGGGTGGTGAAACAAATTAACTTCTTAAAATTTCCGCAAAAACCGTAATAGGTAGCAAAAAATATTTAATCACAATTGTTCACGAATTCGTGGTTGCTTGTGCTTGATTGCCCGCCTAGATTGCACACGAATCGTAGTGGTGGGGGTACTAAATTTGCGACTAATTAGTTTGAGTATTTTTTTGGCAATTTCAGTTTCTGCCTGCACGCCTATGGAAGTCACGACCCCGCCAGTAATGATCACACCAAAGATCGCGGCAAACGCGTCTGGCATTGATGTATATGCGCGTGATCGTGCGCGGGGCAATCCAGTGCCACGTTTCAGAGGTCAAAAAACAGTTCAAATCAGAACGTTTGGCCAAGGTTCAGACGGCAGTTACGGCGAATTGTCAGGGGTGCCATGCAAGATCGATGCTGGGGTCTATACGGCAGCAGTTTATACGCCGGCCAACCTGATTGTACCTGACTATGGACCGAGTTCACCCGTGGTATTTGTCCGGTGCATCCTTGACAGCAGGTCGGGCTCCGCAACCGTAAGTGCTTACAATGCAACGAATGCCCAGCGGCAGGCATCGGGAGACGGGTTGGGCCTGCTTGGTGCAATCATCATTGGTGCCGTGGCGGCAAATCAACGTGACGACAATGTCGATGACTTCCAGTATCCACTCATCTCGATCCAGCTGAAGTGAATTTCTGGTGAGCCGCCAGTCAATGGACGGGCGGCTCATCAAATCCTGCACTGACAGTCGCGCCGTAAACTTCTGCAGCAAAATGGCGACAAAATAAGATGCAAGGTAACGCTGAGCAATGAAAACTGAGTATTTTCGCTTTTCTTGGCTAATGATATTTATTTTGCTAACGGCATGTGGGGCATCTCCCGCACCTGAATTTATGGGTGCTAAACGTTCTGATATCACCCATGACGGCAGGCAGTACACAATCTTTTACACTGCCAATCGGGTCGAGGTTATTCGTTTAGGATACGCTTCGCGTGCTGAACAGCAGCAGATAAGATCGTCAATGATCTCAATTATTCCTCAAGTTACCGGATGTGTTCTTGTGGAAGGTTCACTTCAAGGCGATTCAGGTGAAGCGCGTGGTTCAATCGATTGCGGCCTCTAAGTTACTTCATTGACCA
>JBDSXE010000050.1:0-5636 GCA_039926325.1 Paracoccaceae bacterium
GCCAGAATCGGCACGGTGGCGGCGTTCAGTCCAGCGATGTTGATGCGGCTGTCACCGACCATGTAGATCGCGTGCTTGTCGCGCAGTTCGATCACCTGAGCTTCCGACAAACCTATCCGGCTGAACATGCCGCGATGTTTGGCGATGAAATCGTAGCGGTCGGAATTGGTGGCGCGGCGCAGTTCGTCCGCCAGCGCCTGCCGCAGGCCCAGCATGTTCTGCCGCACCTCTTCCAGTTCGGCTTTCCAGTCGGCAGTCAGGGCCGCATCCGCCAGAATCATCGTGACCAGCCGCGCGCCGTGGTCGGGCGGAAAGCTGTAGTTCTGTCGGTTCAGGAAGTTCAGGTTGCCTTGGGTCACAGCCTTGCGGGATGGGTCGCCTAAAGCGATCAATATGCCGGTGCGTTCGCGGTAGATGCCGAAATTCTTGCTGCACGACGCCGCAATCAGCACTTCGGGGAACTGCGAGGCGATAAGTCGCGTAGGTTCGGCGTCGGCATCCAGCCCGTCGCCAAAGCCCTGATAGGCCAGGTCGATGAACGGCACCGCGGCCTTGGCCCGCAGCAACGCCACGACCTGCGCCCACTGGTCCATGTCCAGATTGGCGCCGGTTGGGTTGTGGCAGCAACCATGCAGTAGCACGACATCGCCCGGTTTCACGCGTCCCAGATCGTCCATCAGACCAACGAAATCGATGCCGCGGGTGGCCGCGTCGAAATAGCGGTATTCGGCCATCTTAATGCCGAGGTACTTGATGATCGAGGGGTGGTTCGGCCAGGTCGGGTTGCTGACCCACACCGTCGCCTGCGGGGCCGACAGCTTGATCAGTTCCAGCGCCTGCCGGATCGCCCCGGTGCCGCCGGGCGTTGCTACCGATGCGGCGCGGTCGGCATAGCCGCTGCCCAGGATCATCGTCACCATTGCGGCGTTAAACTCAGGTGTGCCTGCAAGGCCGGTGTAGGTCTTGGTCGTCTCGACCTCCCACAGCTTTTTCTCCGCCGCTTTCACCGCATGCATCACCGGGGTCAGACCGGTCACGTCCTTGTAGACGCCGACGCCCAGGTCGATCTTCATCGGGCGTGGGTCGTCACGGTGGAGTGCTATCAGTTGCAGGATCTTGTCCTGCGGTTGCGGGTTCAGTGTCTCAAGCATGTCTTATCCTCGTTCAACAGGCAGATCGCCGGGCATGCCCCATTCGGCCCAGGATCCGTCATATAATGCGTGGTCAGGGTGGCCAAGCCGTTGCAGCGCCAGGCTGAGGATGGCAGCAGAGACGCCCGAACCGCAGGTGGTGATGGCGGGTTTGCCAAGGTCAACGCCAGCGGCGGTAAAGATGGCGCGCAGGTCCGGTATCGGTTTCATCGTCCCGTCGGCGTTCAAAAGGGTGGCATAGGGCACGTTCTTGGACCCCAGAATGTGACCGGAGCGCAGGCCGGCGCGCGGTTCGGGCGCATCGCCTTGAAAGCGGGCGGCGGGGCGGGCGTCGATGATCTCTGCCGCGCCAGCCTTGGCGGCATGGACCACCTGCGCGGCGGTTTTCACCATCTGCTGTTGCGGCGAAGGCGTCAGGTGCCGGACGTTCGGTGTTGCAACGACGTCATCAACCGCGCGACCTTCGGCCCGCCACTTCGGCAGGCCGCCGTCCAGAACCGCGACGTTCGGCAGGCCCATCAGGCGGAATGTCCACCACACGCGGGCGGCAGAGAACAGGCCCGCGCCGTCATAGATCACCACCTGATGCCCATCACCGAAGCCCTTCGCCCGCAACCGCGACACGAATTTTTCGGGCGACGGGGCCATGTGCGGCAACGCAGAGGTGGTGTCGGAAATCTCGTCAATGTCGAAAAAGCGCGCACCAGGAATGTGGGCCGCCGCGTATTCGGCTTTCGCATCACGGCCCGCGCTTGGCAGATACCATGACGCGTCCAGTACCCGCAGATTGGGGTCGCTCAGATGTCGCGCCAGCCAATCGGTCGAAACCAGCGTCTTGGGGTCATCCTGAAAGGCCATCGCAGGCTCCATGCCGGGGTTCGCCTGACCTATCCTCACAGCCAAACCGAGGCAAGCCTACAGCGTGATGCGGAAAAGTGGATTCTAGTCCCGTTGGCCATGCTTCATGATGCGGGCCTTCTGGATATCCCAGTCGCGCTTGGCGCTAGTTGCGCGTTTGTCGCCCTGTTTCTTGCCCTTGGCGACACCCAGCTTCAGCTTTACCGTGCCTTTGTCGTTGAAATACAGCTTGATCGGCACCAACGTCATGCCTTCGCGACCGACCGCATTCCACAACCGCGACAGTTCTTTCTTGGACACCAGCAGCTTGCGGCGGCGGCGTTCATCATGCGGAAACAGTCTGGCCCCCTGATAGGGTGCGACATAGCTGTTGATCAGCCACAACTCGCCGCCTTCAACGCTGGCATAGCTTTCAGCGATGTTGGACCCGCCAAGCCGTAGCGATTTGACTTCTGACCCTAACAGCATGATGCCAGCTTCCAGGTCGGACTCGATGAAATAATCGAATCGCGCCCGGCGATTTTCGGCTATCAACTTGGAATTGGGATCGGATTTTTCCACCATGGTCCGCCCGAGATAGGCGAGCACTGCGGCAAAGTCCAGTCAGAGGGGTATCGTTCTTGTTGATCCAGATTGCCGTCGGTTCAGGGTTGCTGATCGTCAACATCACCTTTGCCGCAATCGCCGCGATGGCGCTGGAGGTGTTGTTTCAGCGCGCCCACAAACTGCTGGCCCATGAAGGGCAGGCGCACAGGCTGGTGATGTTGCTGGCCAGCGTGTCCCTAGCGGTTCTTTGCATCGCGACGTTCGGGCTGTGGATCTGGGCGGTGGTCTACTACTGGCTCGGCGTTTTTCCGACTATGGAAGAGTCGGTCTATTTCTCGCTGGCCGCCTACACCACGCTTGGGCTTGGCGATGTGGTTCCCACACACGAGTGGCGGCTTCTGGCGGGGATGGAGGCTGCGAACGGCTTTCTGAACTTCGGTCTTTTGACTGCGCTGATGATTGGCGCATTACGTCAGATCAGAACAGGACCATACCCAAACTGGCGCGACGATTAACGCCGGTCAGGCCGCCAGCATTACCGCGCGGCGTTGCAGAAATTCACGAGAGTCCACGACGTCGAGCCGGGGGAAAAAGCTGTTGTCGGGATGGCAACCTGCAACATCCTTAACACCGGGACAATGCAGCAGCATCCCGGAATTGGCGTAGACCACCTCTTCATCAGCAAACAGCAGCGTCACGATTTCCAGCGGTCCGGTCGGGAAATGGCGGCGGACCAAAGGGTCGGACATAAGCGCCACTGCGGGCAGCAACGCAAAAGCCGCGCCAAAATCATCCTCGGCGTCGGCGTCGATGATCACATGCTGTCCCGGCACCAGCAGCAGATCGCTGCAAGAGTCATGGCAACCACCCGGCACAAGGATCAGCGACAACTCGGGTTCAAGTTGCAAGGTGTGGCGGTCGATGTCCAAAATGCGGGCCAGCCCACCGTCCAGCGTCTGCACCCTATCACCGACTTTCAACGTCTCGACCGGGCACCAGCCCTGTGCGCCCTCGACAAGTGTTCCGGCGACAATACCCGATGTGACATGCACTGGGGACGCGACCCAAAGTGATGGTTCGACCAGATTGAGTTTGGTAATGGTGCTGACGAAATCAAGCATATCATTAACCCTCTATGTGGCTACAAAAAATACAACTGACCTCGCTGGCATTTGGTTCCATCAGATATTTGATAAATCGTGAGAATTTGTTGATATTTTAATAACTGGACCCATTGTTTCGCTACGACTGACAATGCGCGCGGATTGCCCGGACAGTAGGCGCCAATGCAAATGCGCGCAGGCGATGGGCGCGCAGCCAAAAGTCGGGCCGAAATCACGCCAAGTGGGACGTCAGTCGGCGGCGTTGGGTCAGTATGATCAGCCCGCATCCGACGATGATTGCGGAACCCGCCAAAGTGGCGACGTCGGGGCGTTCACCAAATGCCAGTACGCCCAGAATCATCGCAAACAGCAGGCGCGAATACCGGAACGGCGTTACCGCAGAAACCTCGCCCGTCCGCATCGCTTTGGTCAGTGCCGCATAGCCACCGATGCCAAAAACCGACGCGCCCGCGACCATCGCCACGACCGGCACCGGGGGGATGACCGCGCCCCCGGTGAAGCCAAGGATGATGACACCCGCCAGCCCAAGCATGGTAAATCCCGCAACCCCAAGCTGTGCATTCGACAGCGCCGGCGGTGCCGCACGGGTTGCCAGATCACGGCCCGCGAAGCCGATCAGACCCGTAACGGCCAGCAGCGACAGCACGTCGAAACCCGCCATCCCGGGCCGCAGGATGATCAGAACGCCAATGAAACCAAGGCCGATCACCACCCAGCGCAGCGCCCCGACCCGTTCGCCAAAGACCAGCGCCGCACCCAGCACCACAACCAGCGGCGATGCTTGCAGGATCGCAGATGCGACAGAGATCGGCGTCAAGGCGATGGCGAGCGCGTAGAACAATCGTCCCACCACCTCGAACGCCGACCGGATCACCATCGTCCGCGACACGATCGCCGCCGGAAACATTGGCTGGCCGGCGTGCAACGTCAGCGCACCGAACACCAGTATGCCAAGCACGCCAAGCGCGATCATCACCTCACCCACCGGCAAATGCGCCGAGGCAGATTTCAGGAACGCATCTTCGACCGCAAATCCCGCCATCGAGGCGACCATCCAAAGCGACCCGCGCAGATTTTCCGATGCCATTTCATCCCCCGAATCAGGGTTGGTGATGCCAAGACTGCGGCACAGATGCAAGGTGATGCGTTTGACCGATCATATGCGCGTTTCAGAAAACTGGATCGATCAAGTATTCTTGAACGTGTGCATACAATTTTGCCTCATCTTTAAGTAGTTTTATTAACCTTTTAGAATCACCCGAAGCCCGATCATGTTGCTACAGCTGAAATAGAAACGTAGTGTTTCCACATTTCTGCCATTAATTAACCGTAATTGCCAATTCGCCGCTTGCACCGCCAATTGCCGCTGTGCAGTAGTTTTCTGGGCATGGGCGTAGACCGTCGTTGTTCGTGGCCCGGTGGGGCTGGCCTACCTAGGGGGTATTTTCTTGAAACATCAAAAGACGCTAACCAGCCTGCATCTGCCGATTGAAGGCGACAACAAGACCGGCATTTTCCTTGGCACCGATCAGGCCGATGCGTTCAACGGCAACAACGGCGCCGACTTTCTGTTTGGCGGCGCTGGCAGTGACCGGCTGTTCGGTTCCAGCGGCAAGGATCAGCTGACGGGCGGCACGGGTCAGGATTTTCTGACCGGCGGCAGCGGCGCGGACCTGTTCATCTACAACTCGACCGCCGAAGCTGGCGACACGGACCACGCCGATGTGATCCTCGATTTCAAATCGCACGACGATCACCTTGACCTGCACAGCTTTATGGGCGGCGGGCATTTTGTGGGCTCTGCTGCGTTTACCGCCGATGGCGGTTCGCAAGTCAGCTACAACGCCGCAACAGGTATCCTGACGGGCGACGTGAATGGCGACGGCAAAGCCGATTTCACCATCACAATGGCAAACCACGTTCATCTGGTGGCGGCCGACTTCATATTCTGAGCGGG
>JBDSXE010000051.1:0-9934 GCA_039926325.1 Paracoccaceae bacterium
TGCCATTTGCGCCCGATCGTGTCGGTCAGTTTGAAATCGAGCTTTGGGCCGTAAAACGCGCCTTCGCCGGGGTCGACCTCGTACGGCACGCCTGCGGCTTTGACCGCCGCTTCCAGCATCCCCTCGACCTTGTCCCACGTTTCATCCGAACCAATACGCACGGCCGGGCGAGTGGAAAATTTGATCTCGAACGAGTCAAAGCCCAAGTCTTTGTAGACGCTGGCCAACAGTTTGATGAAGCTTTCGCATTCGGCCCCGATCTGATCTTCGGTGCAGAAGATATGGGCGTCGTCCTGAGTGAACCCGCGCACCCGCATCAGGCCGTGCATGGAGCCAGAGCTTTCGTAACGGTGGCATGAACCGAATTCGGCCAGCCGCAATGGCAAGTCACGGTAACTTTTCAGGCCCTGATTGAAAACCTGCACATGGCACGGGCAGTTCATCGGTTTCAGGGCGTTGACGCGTTTTTCGCGGGCACCTTCTTCGTCAACTTCGACGATGAACATATTCTCGCGGTAGGCTTCCCAGTGACCAGATTTTTCCCACAATACGCGGTCCAGTACCTGCGGCGTGCGGATTTCCTTGTAGCCGGCGTTGCTCTGACGGCCGCGCATGTAGTCTTCCAGCGTGCGATAGATCAGCCAGCCGTTGGGGTGCCAGAAAACCATGCCGGGCGCTTCGTCTTGCAGGTGGAACAGCTCCATCTCGCGGCCAAGTTTGCGGTGGTCGCGTTTGGCGGCCTCTTCCAGCATGGTCTGGTGGGCTTTCAGGTCGTCGCGGTTCTTGAACGCCAAACCGTAGATCCGCTGCAACATCGGGCGGGTCGCGTCGCCGAGCCAGTAGGCGCCGGCAACGTGGGTCAGTTTGAAAGCATCTGCCGGAACCTGTCCCGTGTGTTGCAGGTGGGGGCCGCGGCAGAGGTCTTGCCAGTGACCGTGCCAGTACATCCGCAGGTCTTCACCTTCGGGAATGCGCGCGATCAGTTCCAGTTTGAAGGGTTCGTTGCGCTCCGTGTAGTACTGAATCGCGCGGGCGCGGTCCCAGGTTTCGGTGCGGACGGGGTCGCGGGCGTTGATGATCTGCTTCATCTTCGCCTCGATCTGACCGAGGTCTTCGGGCGTGAAGGGTTCGGCGCGGTCGAAATCGTAGAACCAGCCATAATCGCGGACCGGGCCGATCGTGACCTTCACGTCGGGCCAGATTTCCTGCACGGCGCGGGCCATGATGTGGGCGCAGTCGTGGCGGATCAGTTCGAGGGCTTGCACATCGTCGGCCATCGTATGGATGGCGATCGTGGCGTCGGCATGGATCGGCCATTGCAGGTCGAAATGGGCGCCGTCCACGGTGGCCGAGATGGCTTTTTTGGCCAGACCGGGGGCGATGGAGGCGGCGACTTCGGCAGGGGTGACGCCTGCGGAATATTCGCGTTTGTTGCCGTCGGGAAAGGTGAGGGAAATTTGGGCCATGCTGGCGTCCTCGTCGGTTTGGCGTCTACGAAACGCCCGGTTGCGGGTTATATGGAGCGGGGTTTTTGAACCGGGACTTGGGGAATGTCAACTGGATTGAGGGTGAAGTTTCGCGCGTGAAATCAGAGTTAAGTTGTTGTAATCACGGGGTTGAAAGTCTGGCGTTAATCAGTTGGTAAGTTTTCGCGCAAGGCCGCCAATTGTCGGTCGTAGCGCTGTCGGGAAGTGCCGCTGGCTGCTATGACGGTCGCAGCAGGGGAGTATGATGGGCGAGCCGAGATTTCTGACAACGCCGCAGGGCCGCGCGATTGCCTATCACCAGACCAGCGGTGCTGGGCCGGGTGTGGTGTTTCTGGGCGGGTTCCGGTCGGACATGACGGGCACCAAGGCGCTGTTTTTGCAGGAATGGGCACTGCGAGAGGGTCGGGCGTTTCTGCGGTTCGACTATTCCGGGCATGGGCAATCTTCTGGCGACTTTCTGGACGGCGCGATTGGCGACTGGTTCGAGGATGCACAGGCCGCGCTGGCGCTGACCACGGGGCCGCAAGTGCTGGTCGGATCTTCAATGGGCGGATGGATTTCACTGCTGCTGGCGCGGGAAATGCCCGAAAGAATTGCGGGGCTGGTCGGGATCGCGGCGGCACCGGATTTCACCGAGGATAGTATGTGGGCCGCGTTTTCGGAGGTTCAGCGGGCGGGCCTGATGGAAAAAGGGCGGATCGCGCTGCCATCGGAATACGCGGTGGATCCCTACATCATCACGCGGCGGCTGATTGACGAGGGGCGGCAACGGTTGGTGTTGCGTGCGCCGTTGGATTTGCCTTTTCCGGTTCGGTTACTGCAGGGGTCGGACGACATGGATGTTCCGCAGGACGTCGCGCTGCGATTGTTCGGCCATGTCACCGCGCCGGATGTGCGGCTGACTTTGGTGAAGGGGGCGGATCATCGGTTTTCGACGCCTGAGTGCCTGTCGTTGATCGTTGGCGCGGTCGCGGACGTGTCGGCTGCGATGATGGTGAAAAATACGTCCTTGTGATTTTTCGATATTACTGCCGGAACTGGAAAAATACAACGATGAGGCTATACATATTTAAATCAGCTATTTGAGATTACAAGCTAACGTGAATTGTCCGAACGTATGATGATGAGAAATTGACTTAATCGAACAATGGAGTGAAGCGAACGTGGATTTTGGGGCATGAGCGAGCCATTGGTTTTCCTGCCCGGAATGATGGCGGACGCCCGGTTGTTCTTGCCGCAGCTTGTGGCCCTAGGGACCAAGTATGCGGTGCAGGTGATTCTGCCGACCCAAGGCGACAACGTTGAGGATATGAGCCAGTTCGTGCTGGACCAGACTCCGGCCAAATTTGCGCTGATCGGTCATGGGTTGGGCGGGGCGGTGGCGTTGGATGTGCTGCGGCGGGCGGCAGAGCGCGTGACGCGGGTAGTCCTAATCTCTACCCCGCCGCTGTCGGTATCGCCGCAAGTCGCGGCAGAGCGTGAAATGCGGGTTGTGGCCGCGCGGTCCGGGCGGTTGGGCGAAGCAATGGCGCAAGAAATTCCGGAGGCGGCTTTATGCAATACCGAGTGGCGGGCGGACGTACTCGCGTTGGTAAAGGACATGGCGTTTGGTTTGGGCGAGGGGGTCTATCTGCGCCAGACCCGCGCCATGCAGCGGCGACCGGATCAGCAGAAAACCATGCGCCGGATCAAGATTCCGGCGCTGATCATGGCGGGAGAGGCCGACACGCTGCTGCCGGTCAGGCGGCAGGAGTTCACCTCTGGTCTGATGCCTTATGGCAAGATGTGCATCATTCCAGAGGCCGGACATTTGCCCAGTCTGGAACAGCCAGAGGCCGTATCGCAGGCAATTGAAACCTTTATGAACGGCTCACTGTTGCTAAGATAACGGGTATATTTCCGAAAACCGTGTCACGATTTTCGGAATTCGCGCTATTGTGTCGAGGCCAAGCGAATGCTTTTGAATTTGCCACCGGAATTGGCATCGATGAAGCCCAGAACCAGTGGGCGAATGTTCAGCCGCCAGCTTTTCCCAGCGAAAATTCCGTAGTGACCGGCGCCCGGCTCCAGATGTTGGGCCTTTTTCGAATCGGGAAGCCCGGTCAACATCGCCAAAGCTGCAACACATTGGCCGGGCGCGGAAATATCGTCTTTCTCACCCTCTACCGTCATCACGGCGACCTCTGTGATCGCACCGATGTCGACTCGTTTGCCGGCCACCATGAATTCATTCTTGGCGAGTTCGCGGTTTTTGAAGATGCGTTCGACGGTGGAAAGGTAGAATTCGGCGGTCATGTCCATCACGGCAAGGTATTCGTCATAAAAGCGGTTGTGGGCGTCATGATCCGACGCCTCGCCATGAGCGACGCGCATGATCTGATCGGTGAACGCCTTGGAATGCCGCTCTCGGTTCATCTGGATGAAACTTTGCAGCTGCATCAGGCCGGGGTAGACCAGCCGCCCAACGCCTTTGTATTTGAAGCCGACACGCTGGATGGCAATTTGTTCAAGTTGGCCCATCGTGATGCGATTGCCAAAGTCGGTGACATCGGTGGCGGCGGCATCCGGATCGACCGGGCCGCCGATCAGTGTCAGGCTGCGTGGCTGCGCCTTGGGGTCTTCGGCTGCAAGGTAAGCGGTGGCGGCAAGGGTCAGGGGGGCGGGCTGACAGACGGCGATGACATGGGTGTCGGGGCCAAGATGTCGCATGAAATCAACGAGGTATAGTGTATAATCCTCGATGTCGAATTTGCCGACGCTGACCGGAACGTCGCGGGCGTTGTGCCAGTCGGTCACGTAAACCTCTGCATCGGGCAGAAGGCTCAGGACGGTGGAGCGCAACAGCGTGGCGTAGTGGCCGGACATTGGTGCCACGACAAGGATCTTGCGCGCCATTGGAGCGCGACGGGCGACCGAGAAGTGGACCAGGCTGCCGAACGGTTTGTCGACGACGTTGACGACGTCTACCAGATGGTCCTGACCCTCGGTGCCAGCGATGGAGCGGATGCCCCAGTCAGGCTTGGTGATCATGCGGCCAAAGCTACGCTCGGTCACTTCGCCCCATGCGGCGACGAGGTTCAGCATCGGGTTCACCGACAGCGCGAAGGCCGGATAGCTTGCCATCGTGCGAGCAGTTGCGCCCATCCACGCATTGGTGTTGCGAATGCTTTCCATCAGGTCGTAAGTCGCCATATACTTCATCTTGGGTTCCTAGCGCGGGGTCGGGACCATATCGTCGGCCCGGTCAAGCGAATTTATGCTGCACAGCAGCGAGAATAGGGGCGAAAGTTTCACATGGCAACCGAAGACAGCGAAGCACACGCAAAGTTGGCGCGGATGCAGGACAATCTGACCAAGGTCGAGGGATTGTCAGCACGGTTGATGACGGCGATGGCGGCGCGCAAGACCTATGACGCGGCTTTGGACGGTCCCGACCAGGATGTGTACGTCAAGGCTGCGGCGGCCTATGTTGCGGAAATGATGCAGAACCCGGCCAAAGTGCTGGAGCATCAGGTCGGATACTGGGGCAAGACGCTGAAACATTACGTCGCGGCGCAGCAGGCGCTGGTGAAGGGTGAAGTAGCGGCCGTCGTTGAAGGGCCGAAGGATCGGCGGTTTGCCAACCCGCTGTGGGACAGCAATCCGGCGTTCAGCTATCTGAGGCAGCAATACCTGACCAATGCCGAGGCGGTGGCGACGGCGGTGCAGGATATCGAAGGTTTGGACGCGGGCGAACGCAAGCGGGTCGAATATTTTACCAAGCAGATCGTCGATTTGTTTGCGCCTACGAACTTTCTGGGCACCAACCCGGATGCGCTGGAAAAGGCAGTGGCGACGGATGGCGAAAGTCTGGTGCAGGGGCTGGAGAACCTTGTGCGGGATATTGAGGCCAGCAACGGCAATCTGCAGGTCACGCTGGCAGATCAGCGGGCGTTCACGGTAGGCGTCAACATCGCCACTACGCCGGGATCAGTGGTGTTCCGCAACCATTTGTTCGAGCTGATCCAGTATGCGCCCACCACTGAAACCGTCCATAAGGTGCCGCTGCTGATATTTCCGCCTTGGATCAACAAGTTCTACGTACTGGACATGAAGCCCGCCAACAGCCTGATCAAATGGGTGGTAGAGCAGGGGTTCACGCTATTCGTCGTGTCGTGGGTCAACCCGGATGCGGCCTATGCCGATATCAGTCTGGACGATTACATCCGCGACGGGTTCCTGACTGCGATGACTGAGGTGCGGAAAATCACGCGCGAACCTCAGGTTAACGCGGTGGGCTATTGCATTGCCGGCACCACGCTGGGGCTGACTTTGGCGCATTTGCACAAGGTGGGGGATACGTCGGTCAAGTCGGCCACATTCTTTACCACGATGACGGATTTTTCGGATCCGGGTGAGGTCGGGGTGTTTCTGGCCAATGATTTCGTCGATGGGATCGAACGGCAGTCGAAGGCTGACGGCATCTTGTCCAAGGCGTTCATGAGCCGGACCTTCAGCTTTTTGCGCGCGAACGACCTGATTTATCAGCCAGCCATCAAAAGCTACATGATGGGAGAGGCACCGCCAGCGTTTGATCTGCTGTACTGGAATGGCGATGGCACCAACCTACCGTGCAAGATGGCGATCGAGTATCTGCGCGGGCTCTGCCAAGATGACGGGTTCGCGCAAGGTATTTTCAAGGTTTTCGGCAAGCCGGTCAGCTTGTCAGACGTCAAGCTGCCGCTGATGGCGATTGCCTGCGAGACGGATCACATCGCGCCGTGGAAGGCCAGTTTCAACGGAATCCGGCAGATGGCTTCGGACGACAAAAGCTTTGTCGTTTCCCAATCCGGGCATATCGCGGGGATCATCAATCCACCTGCCAAGGGAAAGTACGGGCATTATTCCAGCACTGCGGCCATGACGACGCCTGATGACTGGATGGCGGGGGCCAGCTTTACCCAAGGCAGTTGGTGGCCGCGCTGGCGGGACTGGCTGGTCGTGCGATCTGGCCCGCAGGTTCCGGCGCGCGCGGCTGGGGACACGACGCATCCTGTGTTGGTGCCTGCGCCGGGAACGTATGTGATCGCACAGCCCGCAGCCTGAAGCGCGGGCTGCTGCTAGCACCCGCTTGGCGTGAAAATCTTTGCTGCATCGCAGAATACCCACTTGAAATGCTGCGGTGCAGCATGTATGTATTCAGCACAGGAATCGGGCACCCCCCCGGATCATCAGGAGCAAATGACATGAACAAGACCCCCGACTTTACCAAAGTAATGCAAGACATGATGGCTTCGTTCCCGGTCGACGCCTCGGCGTTCCAGAACGCTTTCAAGACCCAAGCTGCGTTTGGCGAAAAGCTGTCGAAAGTGGCGCTGGAAGCCGCTGAGAAATCGACCGAGATTTCGTCCAAATGGGCTCGCGAGACGCTGGCCAAACTGAGCTCTGCTTCCAAAGCAAAGGCAGAGCCCACCGACTATACCAAAGCCGCGACCGACTTTGCGTCGTCCTCTGCTGAACTGGCGTCGGAAAATCTGGCCGCTTTCGCTGAAGTTGCGAAAAAAGTGCAGATGGAAACCGTCGAGTTGCTGATGGCTGCAGGCAAGGAAGCTTCGACTGAAGCCACCGCCGCTGTCAAGAAAGCCACTGATGACGCGACTTCGGCTGCCAAAAAGGCCGCGACCACTGTGACCGCCGCCACCGCCGCGAAATAATCCGAGCAGTCGGAAGCATGACCTTGGCTAACTGGTAATCAGGCTGGCAAGGCGAACACATAGGGCGGGCATTTAGCCCGCCCTTTCTTTTTTGCTGCGCCTCGCCTAGAGTTCTCTGCACTGCAATATTGGAGGGTACGATGGCCGAAACCGCCAAGCCGCTGCTGATCAAGCGCTATGCCAGCCGGCGGCTTTATAATACTGAAACCTCGGATTATGTTACGCTGGAGGATATCGGGCTTTTCATCCGCGAAGGCCGTGAAGTTCAGATCATTGATCTGAAATCCGGCGACGACCTGACGCGGCAGTATCTTTTGCAGATCGTTGCCGACCATGAATCGAAGGGTGACACGGTTCTGCCAACCAACGTGCTGACCGATCTGGTGCGGTCCTATACGACAAACATTCAGTCGGTGGTGCCACAATTTCTGGCCGCGAGTTTTGAATTGTTGCGAAACGGACAGTCCAAGGTTCTGGAAAATCTGACGGTGATTCCAAATCCGCTGACGGCGCTTCCGGGGTTTGACGCGATGCGGCAGCAGCAAGAAGCGTTCATGAAAACCATGATGGGCGGCATTCCGGGGTGGACCGGAACCACCGCCACGCCAAAGGCTGACCCAGAGCCCGGGTCGGCTGAGGAGCTGGCAGAGATCAAGCGTCAGTTTGCGGAGTTGCAGAAGAAACTGTCCAAGCTGTGACCCAGAAGGGGCAGGTCTTGCCCGACGGTCAGGGTCGGATAACCCTATGGGGTGTGGAGATTTTCCTGGCCGTCGCCGAAGAAGGCGCGATATCGGCAGCCGCGCGTCGGCTGGGGGTCAGCGCATCGGCCATATCGCAGCAATTGACCGGGCTGGAGGCGGCTTTGGGGGCGGTGCTGCTGGACCGTTCAGTGCGGCCGATGGGGCTGACGCCTGCCGGTCTGATGTTTCGCAAGCATGCCCAGACGATCCTGAACGCCGAAGCAGAGGCGCGGGCCGATCTGGCGGTGGCGGACCTGTCGGGGCTGACGACGCTGCGGCTGGGGGTGATCGAGGATTTCGATGCAGAGGTCACGCCGCGGCTGCTGTCGGCATTGGCGACCGATCTGAAAGGCTGCCGGTTCTTGCTGGAAACCGGGGCGAGCCACCGCTTGCTGGACCAGCTGGAGGCGCGGGCGCTGGATGTGGTCGTAGCGGCCGATCTGGGGTCGGAGGTCAGCGACGATGGCTGGCGCGAGGTGCATCCGCTGCTGGCAGAACCGTTCGTCGCGGTCAGCCCAAGGGGGCGAAAGCCGGGCGATTTGCCACTGATCCAGTACACGGCGCGGCATCTGATGGGGCGGCAGATCGCCGCTCATTTGGCGCGGCTGAACATTCGGCTGGCGCATCGGTACGAGCTGGATTCGTATCGCGCGATACTGGCGATGGTGGCGGGTGGCGAGGGGTGGACCATCCTGACGCCGCTGGCGCTGCACCATGCCGCAAGCTTTCGGGCTGCGGTCGATGTGACGCCGCTGCCGTTTGCGCCGTTGGAGCGGACGTTGTCGCTTAGCGCGCGGGCGGGGGTGTTGCGCGATATGCCGGGGCAAATTGCCGGGCGGTTACGCGGGTTGATGCAGGCGCAGATCGTGGCGCCCGCACTGGCGGAATGGCCCTGGATGAAAGGCGCGTTGCGGGTGCTTTAGCCCTTAACATCCTCGACCGAGTCGGTGATGGCGTCGGCGATAAAGTCCAGTTCGTCTATCGTCAGACGGGTCGGCAAACGGACGTCGCAGGCGCGCATCAGCATGGCGCGGGTTTGCGGCAGGTCGGGCTGTGGGCCAAGAAACTCCCAGTTCCAGAAGGCACGGGCGTTGCCGTCGGACAGGCCAAAGACCTGCACGGTGACGCCACGGGTCTTGGCGCGCGATTGAAATTTCAACGCCTGAGTGTCGGTCCAGTCGCCGCTGAGGTTGAACTGGATCGAATCAGGCGCGCGATCCTCGCCCGGTAGGCAAGGCGGAACGGCAAGCCAGTCGTTCAGATTCAGATGGGCGGCAACGCGGTCGTGGCCGGCCCGGCCTTTGGCGACACGGGCGGCGATTTCGGGCAGCTGCGGGCGAATGACGGCGGCAGACAGGTTCTGCATCCGCATGTTGTAAAGCGGCAGCTTGTTTTGCCACAGCATGTAGCTGTTCTGCATGCCGGGGTGTTTTTTCCAGTTGGATTCGTAGGCGCCGGACATGATGACGCAACGAGCGGCAAGTTCGGGATCGTCGGTGATCAGGATGCCACCCTCACCAGCGTTGACCAGCTTGTAGGATTGAAAGCTGAAGCAGCCAACGCGGCCAATAGTGCCGATGTTGCGACCATTCCAGGTGGTGCCAAGAGAGTGCGCCGCATCCTCGATCACCGCAATGTCGCGGGCGTCGCACAGCGCCATGATGGCGTCCATGTCGGAGGTGTGGCCGCGCATGTGGCTGATCAGGACGGCGGAAGCGTCGTCCAGTTTGGCAGCGAAATCGGCCATGTCGACGCGGTAGTTCAGGCCGACCTCGACCAAAACCGGCACGCAATCGGCGTGGACGACGGCAGATGGGACGGCGGCGAAGGTGAATGCCGGAATCAGGACGCGGGCACCGCGCCGCAGGTCAAGCGCCTTGAGCGATAAAAACAGCGCAGCAGAGCAGGACGAAACCGCAAGGGCATAGCGCGACCCCATCAGGTCGGCAAATTCCTGTTCCAAAAGCGCGACGGGCGCCCCTTCGGACGTGTAGCGGAACAGGTCACCAGAGGA
>JBDSXE010000052.1:0-17140 GCA_039926325.1 Paracoccaceae bacterium
AACGCCGGTAGCGCGATATGCGCTGACATCACCGACAGCACGCCCGCGTCAATCGCCGCGCGATACAGCCGTCCGAACTTGGCTTCCCACTCTGGCACCGTCAAAGGGTTGATCGTTGTCAGCAGATGCTGATCGCGGTCGTCAAAGCCTTCACCGGGCCAGTGTTTGACCGTCGCTGCTATCCCCGCCGCCTGAATTTCCCCGATATGCGCCAGTGCTTGTCGCTCTATCCGGTCAACATCCGACCCAAAGGCGCGGGTTGCCACGATCGCACTGCGAAACGCCGCATTGATGTCGAGCACCGGGGTAAACGACCAGTTCACGCCGATCGCTCGCGCCTCGTCCGCCATGATCCGTGCGATAACCCGGCTTGCCTGAACGTCATCCACCGCGGCCAGCGCCAGCGGGTTGGGCACCTCTGTCCCGAATGGCAGGCTCATCCTTGATCCCTCAAGATCGGCGCCGATCAGCATGGGCACGCGGGCCTGCGCCCTTGCCCTATCCATGAAATCGCACTCAAAATTCAGGTCGTGCGAAAACATCCGGGTGATCCCGGCCGGTTGCAGCCGCGCCAAACGGTCCAGTTCGCCCGGATCACGCCCCATCGAGATAAACACGAACAACTGCCCCAGTCGCTGTTGGCTGGTCAGCGCTGCCTTGGTCCGCCGTACCCATTCGACGCCCGCGTCGTCCAGATTGAACGGCGCGCGGCGCAGCATATCTGTCACGTCGGTCATGGCATCCCCTCGGGCAACAGGCCGCATTCGGCGCAGTATAAGGGGGAACCAGTGGAGGCGAGTATCGGAATCGAACCGATCTTCACGGATTTGCAATCCGCTGCGTAACCTCTCCGCCAACTCGCCACCGAAAGGTGTCCCTCCCATACCGAACCCCAATCGCCAGTGCAAGCGTCGCGCTGGCATCTGAGGGAATCATGGTAAACGGTAAGTAAACAAAAATCACAAAATGTAGTAATCGCAGCTACTTACCGGTTTGTCCAGATATGGACGGTGGCTTTCGCGCCCGCAAATGCGTCGGGCAATGCTCCCCCGAATCCAGCACCGGAATCATCCGCTCCCAGATCCCGATATTCACCGCGACAAAATCTGCCCCCACAACCTTTGCTGCTGCCAGCCCTACCGGCCCCCGCAACCGATCCAGCTCGACCTTGGCCTGATCACGATACCACGCATTCCGAGAGGTGGTTTCGATCGCCTCAAACCCCGCAGCAGCCATCGCGGCGCGATACCGGGCAGGCGAGGCCATCCCGAAATCCAGCCCCTCCGCCGCAATATAATCCGCCATCGCCGGACTTGGCCGACCCTCAACACCAATCAACCAATCCGAAGCCAGAAACCAACCCCCCGGTTTCAGAACCCTGAACACCTCCGCCATCAACGAAGTCTTGTCGGGGATGTGAACGATCGAGTCCTTGGAAAACACCACATCGAATAGTCCCTGCGGAAACGGCAGCGGCCCCGCCGCCACCTTTATCACCCCAATCCGCGCCGACAACCCACCCCGCGCGACCAGGCTCCGCGCGTGAACCAGCACGGAATCCTCGACATCAATCCCGCAGACAAACCCGGCACCATGATCGCAGACCAATGCCAGATCAATGCCGCCCGCCCCGCACCCAATATCCAGCACCGAAAGGCCCGTTAGGTCATGCAATCCCACGACCCGCGCAACTTCCTCTGTGCCTCCCGGTGACAGGAATCCCTCTCCCCAGATCGCCTCCAGCATCGCGATCATCTTCGGTGGATAATGCTCGTCCATGCTAACCCCCAAAGCCGGGATGCCGATGAACGCAGCGTCCCTGAAACAGGGTCAACATCACCTCGGTCTCGGCAATCTCGTAGGTATCGCAGGCGAAAATATCCCGGTCCAGCACGATCAGATCACCCGAGTATCCAACTGAAATCTGCCCGGTATAATGCCCGCGCCAGCACGCTTTTGCTGCGTTCCGCGTGCACCCCAGCACGGCCTCGGCCACCGTGATCCGCTCCGCCGGCGTGAACACTTCCGCCCGGCCACGCCGTCGTGGCGGTTCGCGCGTCACCGCCGTTCCGATGATCTCGAACGGGTTCAACGAGGTTACCGCCCAGTCCGAACTGATGCACCAAGGCGCGCCCGCGTCGATCAGGCTGCGGAACGGATAAACGCCCCCCATCCGGTCCGCCACCATCGCCATCGTCTTATCCGGGATGATCGGATCATTTGCGGCCCACAGCGGTTGCATGTTCGCCATCACTCCCAACTCGGCAAACCGCCGCAAGTCATCAGGATGCACTACCTCGACATGGGCAATCTGATGCAGCGCGGGCCAAGCCCCATTCGCAGCCCGCGCCGCCTGAAAGCCGTCCAAGGCCGCGTGGGTCGCCATATCGCCGATGCAGTGGACATGAATCTGGAACCGCGCTGCATCCAGTGCAGTAAAAAGTGCAGCAATCTGGTCAGTCGTGAACATCAGCGGCGCATTTCCGCCGCCGATATAAGGCTCGATCATCGCCGCCGTGCCATTCTCAAGCCCGCCATCCAGAAAGAACTTGGCCGCGTTCAGGTGAAACCCGCGCGACCCGTGCGCCGCGCGCAGCGCAGTCAGCCGCGTTAAAGCCTTCTCCACCGTGTCCGCCGCGGTGATCAGACACGCCCCCGCCACCCGCAGCGTCAACGCATCCTCTGCCTCGGCCGCGCCGTAAATCCGAACATGCCGGTCCACGATCCAAGGGTCGATCACCCCGGTGATCCCATACTGGTTCGCATGCGCCATCCCGGCGAGCAGCCCCCGCGCCAATGTCTCATCCGAGGTCTCCGGCAGAAACCCGCAAGCCCAGTTGATCGCCTCCTCATGCAGCATCCCCGTTGCATGGCCCAAAGCATCTCGCACGATATGCCCGTTCAGCGGGTCCCGCGTCTCATCCCCAATCCCCGCCATTTCAACCGCTTTCGAGTTCAGACAGGCGTTGTGGAAATTCCCGTCATAGATCAGGCAAGGCCGATCCGGCACGACGGTATCCAGCACCTCGCGGCTCAGGTTCGCATCGCCAAAGAACCCGCACTGCCACCCCGCGCCCCACACCATCTCACCCTTCCAAGCCGCCGCATGTGCGCCCAAAGCCGCCTGCAACTCGGCCAACGAGGTCGCCTCATACAGCTGCGCCGTTTCCACCAGATCGGTGCCGCCGTTCAGCAAATGAATATGCGCGTCCTGAAACCCCGGCAGCACCAACCGCCCACCCGCATCCACTCGCTGCGCCGCAAACGACGCCGCCAGATGCGCCGCATTACCCAAGGCCACGATCCGGCCATCGCGGATCAGCACGGCATCGGATTGCGGCTGTGCTGGGTCCATCGTTCGGACAAGCGCGTTGATCAGTAGCGTTTCATTGGTCATGCTGGCACCGTAGGGCAGGGGAGTTGCTGCGATGTGGACCGACGACATGGTGTGGCTGAACCCGCCCGCATCGACCCATATGGAGGGTGACACGTTGCACGTCACGACCGGCGATCAGGGCGATTTCTGGCGCAACACCTTCTACGGTTTCATCCACGACAACGGCCACGCGCTGCTTGCCCCGACCGAGCCGGAGTTCTCTGCCGAAGTCACCTTCACCGCCGACTACCAAGCGCAGTACGATCAGGCCGGGCTTTTCCTGCGCGCCAGCGAAACCCACTGGATCAAGGCCGGGATCGAATACGTGAACGGCACCGCCCACCTTGCCACCGTCGTCACCAACGGCAATTCCGATTGGTCGCAGATGCCATTGCCGGGTTTCACGGGCGAACTTGGCCTGCGTTTTACCCGTGTGGGCGATGCTTTCTGGGTGCAATACCGCGTAGCTCACGACTGGACGATGTTCCGCCTCGCCTACTTCCCGCCCGACCTGACCGTCACAGCTGGACCGATGGCCTGCTCGCCCTCTCGCGCTGGTCTGAAAGCCCGATTCCACGATTTCCACCTTGGTCCTCCCACGTCGCGTCAACCCTATTAGGTGCCTAGCCGCAAAGCCTCCAACTCGGTCCAATCCTCTGCCGGAATGACCTTGGCGGGTGCTTGCACATCGGCAGTCCAGCCGAAAAACCCAAGGAACGGCACCGCCCCCACCTTGGTCAGATGCGGGCGGTGCGGATGATTCCAGACTGGTTGGTGCGCTGCCTTGATGATCAGTGGATCGCCAGCACCGAACCGCCAGCCGTGCGGCCCGGTCAGCGGCGCATATAATTCCGGCGCGGCATGGTGATGGTCGCGGTACAGGACATTCGGCGCGATCAGGAACAACCCGAAATCGAACTCCCGCGCTGGCATCGCGGCGTCTTCGCCAATGATCGACGCAAAACAGTGCCCCTTGGCAAACGCCGCGCCAATCTCCGGCCCATAGCCGTCATAGGTGATCCAGTCGAGATACGGTGCGGCCGCAGCAATCGCACGGGCCAGCGCCGGATGGGTCAACAACAACCCGTCCAGCGCGGCAGGCAAATGCGCCGCCAGCACCGCGTTCTCTTTGCGCGTCGCCGTAACCGGACCACTCCGCCATTTGTTCAACCCCGCCCGAACCTCAGCAACACCCGGCCCCGGCAAGGTCACCAGATACAAATCCGCCTCTGCCACCAGCCCGCGAATGGCACTTTCCGCCGTCTCCACTGGCGACTGCGCCGCCGTCAGACGCAATTCCGTCAGCAGGACACTGGGATCTTGCCGGTCCAGCAACGAACAAATCCGGTAAACCTCCAGCGCCGCATCGCTCAGCTGACCCTGATGATACAGCGCCATCGCCGCCCCATAGCGCAGCCGCCCAGACCCTTTTGGCCCCGGCGCAGAGGCGAGTTCTGCCCAAAAATCGCTCATTCGTTCGCCTGATACGCCAGCCGCCGTTCCAGTTCGCGGCGCTTCTCAGCCCGGTTCATCGCCCACCCCGCAGTCGCCACACAAACGCCGACCACCAGCACGGTCAATGTCGCCAGCGCGTTCACATCCGGCGTCACCCCCAGCTTGACCTTGCTCCAGATCAGGATCGGCAAAGTCGTCGTTCCCGGTCCGGTAGTGAAATTGGTGATCACCACGTCATCCATCGAAATCGTGAACGCCAGCAACCAACCCGACAGGATCGCGGGTGAGATCACCGGCAGCGTCACATCCTTCATCACCTGCCAGGGTCGCGACCCCAAATCCATCGCCGCTTCCTCAATCGCCCGGTCCGCCGACAGCATCCGCGACTGTACGATGGTCGTCACGAATACCATCGAAAAGGTGATATGTGCCAGCGTCACCGTGGTGAATCCGCGCGTTGCGGGCCAGCCGACATATTGCGCCATCAGGATAAAGAAGATCAGCGACGAAATACCCGTGATGACTTCTGGCATGATCAGCGGTGCCGTCACCAGCCCCGAAAACAATGTGCGTCCCCGGAACTTCTTGAACCTTGCCAATGCAATACCCGCCATCGTGCCAAGTATCGTGGCGACCGTGGAGGATATGATCGCAATCTCCAGCGACAGCTTCAACGCCTCGCCCACCTGCGGGTTCGACAGCAACGCGCCATACCATTTCGTCGAAAACCCACCCCAGACTGTCGCCAAACGGGAGTTGTTGAACGAATAGACCATCATGGACAGGATCGGGATGTAGAAGAACGCAAAGCCGAAACACAGCACCGAAATCAGGAACATCGGGCGGCGCTTCATGGCGTATCCCCGCCGGTCTCAGCCGGTTTTTCCGCCCTTGCTTGATAGTGTGAGTACACCATCATCGGCCCCACCATCAGGATCAGCAGCGCCACCGCCACCGATGATGCCATCGGCCAATCGCGTGCCGACGCAAATTCATCCGAAATCACCCGCCCGATCATCGGGCTGGACGCATCGCCGACCAGTGTCGGAATAACCAGTTCCCCCGCCGCCGGAATGAACACCAACATGCCCCCCGCGATGATACCGGGAATACTCTGCGGCAAGGTCACGTCCCAGAACACGCCAAACGGTCGGGTCCCAAGGTCCATCGCCGCCTCATCCAGCACCGGGTCCAGCCGTTCAAGGTTCGCATATAGCGGCAGGATCATGAACGGCAGATAGGTATAGACCATCACCAGCACGACCGCGAAATTCGAGTGCATCATCGGCACTGACGATATCGCCCAAGCCTGTGGCACCAACCAATTCCACCCATTCGTCAGCAGATGGTTGAACCATGAATTTGACCCCATCAGCCCCATCCACGCATAGACCCGCAGCAGGAACGACGTCCAGAACGGCAAAATCACCAGCATAAGCAGGATGTTGCGCCACCCCCGCTCCACCTTGGTCAGCCCCAGCGCCATCGGATAGCCAATCGCCAGACACAGCACCATCGCGCCAAAGGCGTTGACGAGCGAGGTGATGAACGCCCGCAAATACAGGTTGTCATGCACCAGCCGCACATAGCCGGTAAAGTTCAACAGCGGGTTTTCGCCACCATAACCATAAGGGGGTGCTGTCGGCGTGCGGGTGGCGAAACTCATCGCCACCACGATCAGGAAAGGGATCAGGAAAAAGATCAGCAACCAGACATAGGGCGACAGGATCACGATATCGGACCACCCCCGCCTGTTGAACCACTGCGAAAGGCGGCTTTCCTGCATGATCACTCCGTCAGGATAATCGCGGAGGATGGATCGAAACTCAGCCAGACCTTGTCGTACCAGTCCGCCACCCGCTCACCTTCACCCGCCCGCCGCGCATTGACCGCATGAACCGACACCAACGATCCAGAGGGCAGGGCGATCCGATAAAGCGAGTCCTTGCCGAAATACGCCAGATCCTTGACCTCGCCGTCAATCACATTGCCGCTTTCCGGCCTGACCCGATTGATCAACAGCTTCTCGGGCCGGATCGCCATCGACACCACCTGTCCCGGCACCAGCCCCGGCACCGCCCGCGCCTGCACCTTGCCCAGTCCGGTCACATCCAGAACCGCCACATCGCCCGTCACCGACACAACCTTGGCATCCCACGAGGTAATCGACCCGATGAACCCCGCCACGAACCGGCTGTTCGGAAACTCATAGACATGGCCCGGATGGCCGACCTGCTTGACCTCGCCCTTGTCCATCACCGCGATCCGGTCGGCCAGCGTCATCGCCTCTTCCTGATCATGGGTTACGACGATGAACGTCACCCCGGTCCGCTCCTGAATCGACATCAGTTCAAACTGCGTATGCTCCCGCAGTTTTTTGTCCAGTGCCGCCAAAGGCTCGTCCAGCAACAGCACTTTCGGCTGCCGCGCCAGCGCCCGCGCCAGTGCCACCCGCTGCCGTTGCCCACCCGAAATCTGATGCGGTTTCCGCGTCGCATAGGGCGTCAGCTGCACCAGATCGAGCATTTCGCGCACCCGCGCCTGCCGCTGATCCGCCGTCATCTTTTCGTGTTTCAGTCCGTAGCCGACGTTTTTCTCAACCGTCATATGCGGAAACAAGGCGTAGCTCTGGAACATCATATGCACGGGCCGCTCCCACGGAGGCACCCCGCCCATATCCTGTCCGTCGATGAAGATGCGCCCCGCCGTCAGGTCTTCAAATCCCGCCAGCATCCGCAACAGCGTCGTCTTGCCACACCCCGACCCCCCCAGCAGAGCGAAAATCTCGCCCTTGTCGATGGTCAGGCTCACATCCTTGACCGCCTGGAATGTGCCGAATTTCTTCGACACATTCTCGATGCGGATCAGCGGCTCGGACACCGCCACGTCAGCCCGCCTTGATCTCGGTCCAGGCCCGGGTCAGCATCCGGTCCTGCTCTTCGGTTTGCGGTAGCGGCGTGTACATCCGGGTCAGGGTTTCGGCATCGGGGTAAATCGCCGGATCGCCCGAAACCGCCGGGTCCACCAACGCCGTTGCGGCCTTGTTAGCGTTGGCATAGCCGGTGAAATCAGTGCATTTCGCGATGACGTCGGGCTGCAACATGTAGTCGAGGAAGGCATAGGCGCTGTCGACATTCTTGGCATCCGCCGGGATGCACCACAGATCGAACCATGCCGGCGCGCCAGTCTTGGGCACGAAATATTCCAGGTCGAGTTCAACCCCGGCATCCTTGGCCCGCGACTTCGCCACGCCATAGTCGCCCGACCAGGTATTCGCCACGCACAACTCCTTGTTGGGCAGCGTCGTCAGATAGTTGGAATTGTCGAATGTGTTGATGTACTGCCGGATCGGCTTGAACGCAGCGACCATCTTGTCGTAATCGGCCTGCGTCGCGGTTGACGGATTGATCCCAAGCCAGCTCATCACCATGAAGCCAATGTCGGTCGGGCTGTCCAGCAATGATATCCCGCAATCCGCCAGCTTGGCCGCATTCTCGGGCTTCATAATCGCATCTAGGCTGTTCAAATCCACCCCCGGCAGCCGCTGTTTGATCATGTCCATATTATAGGTCATGCCAACAGAGCCCCACATGTAAGGCTCGCCAAACTGGTTGCCGGGGTCAAAGCCCTCGACAATCTTCAGGATCGCCGGGTCCAGATTGGCCCAGTTCTTCAGCTTGGTCTTGTCCAGCTTCTGATAGATATTCGCCTTGATGAACTGCGGCAGCGTCAAGCCCGCCATGATTACCACGTCATACCCCGTAGACCCCGCCAGCATCTTGGCCTGCATTTCCTCGGCCGAGGCATACAGGTCATAGACCACCGAAATCCCGCTCGCTGCCTCAAAATCCGAAATCGTGGATTCGCCGATGTAATCGGACCAATTGTAAATGTTGACCGATCCCGCAGCAGCCCATGATGGGCGGACAAAGGGTGCAGACAGCGCAACTGCGCCAAGTCCAGTAAGGGCTGATCGCCGTGTCAGTTTCATCGGAAGTCACCTCCTGTTGGGCGCAGCCTTGCTGGATGCGTCATTTGATCAAATCTTGCACTTTGGTTTCGCGCCTGCCAAGCATTTCCTGATTGCGGTCGGCAATTTCACCCTCTGCGGGTGCCCGATCCTGCGTCATGACGGGCAAGATGCGGCGCAATTGATCGTGATGCCGCCTGACACCCCATTCCAGATCGGACAGATAAAACCCGTCAAACGCCTGAGATTTCATGGATTCATTCGACCAGATCGACAGTTGCTGATCTTCGGCGCTGGTTTCGCGGTCAATTCGGTACGCCAGATAGCGCGACACCCGCTGCTCTCGCGTCTCGTTCGGGTGCCGATAAATCCGCCCCGTAACCCGCGTCATGCCCGGTGACATCGGCGCATCCTGATAATACTGCGCGCCTTCCGGGGTAAAGGCGAACACCACATTTGGGAAAATCCCGTAATAGGTCCAGGCTTTCCGCAGATGCACCGGCAGATGCGCCTCAGGCCGCGCCATCGCCAGATACCGCTTCACCGACCACCCGCGCCCCGGCTTGTCACCGTAGAACCCGAATGACGCGTGCAAGCCCCCCTCCATGTACAGATCGCGGTAATCGCGGCCGTACAATTCCTGCAATCCGGGATGTGCGAGGGGCACGTGATAGCCCTCGTTGTCCACATCCCGCACCGATTTCCAGTTGACCGGCAGATCGTTGGTCCAGTCCGGCACATGCACCGGCAGGAAATCCGTCGTCTGATAGGCGGTAAAATCCGCCGCATAGGGGGCCATCAGTTCGGCCACCGAAGGCTGTGGGCCGGGGTTGAACCGCAACAGGATAAACCCGTGAAACACTTCCATTTCAATCGGTTTCAGCCCGAACTTCGCCCGATCAATCGACCCGAAACTTGACGGCACTGCAGCGCCGCGCAAAGTGCCATCCAGATTATAGACCCAGCCGTGGAACGGACAGACAATCGCCGATTTGCAATGCCCCGTTGCGCCATCCACCACCCGCGCTCCGCGATGCCGGCACAGGTTATGGAACGCCCGCACGACGCCATCCGGCCCGCGCATCACCACGGCGCGCTCGCCCAAAAGGTCGAACGACAGCCAGTCACCGGGCGCGGGAATGTCGCAAACATGCCCCGCAACCTGCCAGTGCTTCAGGAAAATCTCCTCCCGCTCCAGATCGAACATACCTTGGGAGTGATAGGTCCATGCGGGCAGACCCCGGCGGTCCCAGTCATTGGGAATCGGCAGCGAATTGAACGGAACTTCAGTCATTTTGGCTCTCCATTTCTGACAGAACCCAGTTGTGATAACGGTGAATGTCAAACTCCTGCGGCATCAGCCGCCCGCGTCGGTATGATGGAGATCGAATGCCGCGCTGGTTCATTTCCGCTGCATCGCCATCCTGTCCCAGCACGATCTTGGCAAACGCCGCGACATCGGCCGCATCAAACCTCGGTTGGGCGAGGGTTTCGGGCGAAAAGTACCACTCCGCCACCAGCCGCGTCTCCTGTGGCCCAATCGGCTCCAGACGGACGCAACGCACATAATCGACATGCGCCACGACATAGGCGGTCGGATAAAACGTCACGAACGTATAGCCGTCTTGACGCTGCTCTGCAGTCAGCCCCGCAAACACCGGCCCACATGGCGCGCCCGTCATGGTCCAGCTCTGCGCGCCCGGCTTGAGGTTGCCAGGCGGCTTTTCGCCATCCCAATCAACGGCTTCCGAGGCACTCATGATCCCCTTGGCATACACCGGCACCATGTCGCACAACTCCGGGTGAATGCCCGGACAGTGCAGGCATTCGTTGTAATTCTCCCAGAACACCTTCCAGTTACACGCCAGCACCCGCTCATGCCGATGCCCCGTCACCAGCCCGTCCATCGGCCAGTTATCCAGCGCCCCCACCCCCAGATCAGGCGAGAGCGGCCCCGGTGTCCTGCTGCGGTTCAAAAACACAAACCCGTTCCAAACCGCATGAGACACCGACCGCAACCCATGCGCCTGCTTGTCAAAATCTTCCGTCGGCGTCGCATGCGCCGTCGATACCAGCCGTCCATCCGACGCAGCATAAGCCCAAGCGTGATACGGACAGGTGATCAGCTTGCCGACAGCCACTTCCGCAGCACAGATCTCTGCCCCACGATGCCGACAGGCGTTATGGAACGCCGAAATCACGCCATCCGCCGCCCGCGCCACAATCACCGAAGCGCCCCCAACCGGGACAGGCCGCATGGCCCCCGCCGCGAAATCCGTGAGCCGCCCCACACAAACCCAGTTCCGCGCCCATACCGTCGCCATCTCGCGGTCAAACCAGCCAGCGTCCAGATACGCCTCGCGCGGCAAAGTCTCCGGGCAATGGTCCAGCAAAGGGCTCTCCGGGTGGCGGTGTTCGCTCATCAGAACCTCGCAGGCGGCGTTTGACGCTTGCGCGCCGGGTTGAAGAAAGGCCGCTCCACGACCGTCACTGGCAGCATCAGCTTGACATATTGCAACTCGCGCAGCGCATAAATCTCGACCCAAAGATCGTCACCGTTGCGATACTTTGCCTCCACCTGCGCCAGCGCGACCGACCGCTTCACACTGGGCGACCACGCCGCAGCGGTGATAAATCCGGCTTCCTTCTTCCGCGCATGATACAGGATCGATCCCTCGGCAGTGATATTCCCCGGCACATCCAGCCCCACCAGTGCCCAATCCGACCCCTTGGCCTTCTCCGCCAGCAGCGCCCGCCGCCCGGTAAAGTGCCCCTTGTCCCAGTCAATCATCCAGTCCAGCCCTAGCTCAAACGGACTGCGAGACCGATCCTCCCGCAGCGCCTGATCCGCCGGAATGAAGTCCATATTGGTGATGATGAACCCCGCCTCGATCCGCGCCAGGTTAAGTGCATCACTGCCAATGGGCCGCAGCCCCCAAGGCACCCCGGCGGCAAACAGATGGTCCCAGAACGGCAGCGCCTGTTCAGGCATCATCCACAACTCATACCCCAGATCGCCAGTAAACCCGGTGCGCGAAATGGTCACTTCGCCGCCCTGAAACGCGAACCGCGCCATCCGGAACGGCTTCAGACCCCAGATGTCAAACCCCGCCGCCGCCAGAACCGACGCGCTGCACGGCCCCTGTAAGGATAGCGCGGCGATCTCCTCCGTCACCTCGCGCACCACCACGTCATAGCCCGCGCAAGACGCCAGCAGCCACGGCAAATGCCGCTCCTGACAGCAGATCAGGAAGTCACCAACCCCATGCCGGAACAGCGTGCCGTCATCCAGCACCTTGCCCTCGTCATCGCACCACACCGTGTAATGCACTGAACCTACAGGCAACTTACCGGAATTGCGGATCGTCAGCCGGTCCAGATAGGCCGCAGCTTCCGGCCCCGTCACCCGATACTTCACCATCGGGCACAGGTCATACACCGACGCGCCATTTCGGATCGCGGTATGCTCCATCGCCTCGTCGCCAAAGCAAAGCGCAGTCATATACCCCGCCCACGGCCCCCATCGGTTCAGTTTATTCGCCGCAGCCGTCCGCGGATGGAATGGCGTCTGGCGCAGCGGCGTCTCAAAATGCGAAAGGTCGTTCATAGCCCCGCCAAAACCCTTTCCGCCGCATTCCAGCCCGCCGCCCCATTGATCCCACCACCCGGATGCGATCCGGCACTCGACAGATACAGGCCGGGCAGGGGCGTTGCATACTGCGCCACCTCGCGCAGAGGCCGCAGGAACAGCATCTGCTCCACCGCCAGTTCGCCGTGGTGCCAGTTGCCGCCGACCATGCCAAACCGCGCCTCGATATCCTGCGGCATCAGCAGTTCCGCATGGGCCACCAGCCCGCGCAATCCCGGCACATTGGCCTCCAAAACGGCCAGCGTATTTTCCAACATCTCCGCCCGCGCTGCCTCCAGCCCCGCTTTCGGCGCATGGGGCGCGAACTGCACGATGGCGGACAGCGTATGGTGGCCGTCAGGAGCCAAGCCGTCCTCAAACGCCGAGGGGACGACGAATTCCAGCACCGGAGCCTTCGGAACCTCGCCATATTTCACCGGATTGAACGCATCCTCGACGACCCGAACCGAGGGGGCAATCACCATCCGCGCCTTCAGATCTGGCACGTCGGGCGCACCCGTCAGCGCCAGATGCAGCTTCGCAGCCCCACCCCGCGACCGGATATGTTGCACACGTGCAAAGAAGCCCGCGTCCAGATGCCTTGGTCCGACCAGTTTTTGAAACGTGGTCCGGGGCGAGATTGCAGAAATCACCCGGTCCGCGGTCAAAACCTCACCCGACGCCAGTTGCACCCCAACCGCCCGGTCGTCCGTTACCAGAACCTTGGCCACGGTGGCATTGCAGCGGACGGTCACACCCGCCGCCTCAGCCGCCTTGGTCATCGCCTGCGCCACAGTCGCCATGCTACCCTTAGGCATCAGGATATCCGGCCCACTCGCCAGTGCATTCAGCAGCAGGATCAAAGAGTTCGGCGAACGCGGCCCCAGCCACGCCCCCAAAGTCGCATCAAAGGCCAGCAACCCCTTCAACCGATCATCGGTCAATTCATCCTCTGCCACGTCAGCGACATTGATTAGGATCATCCGCAAGAATTCACGGAAATCGGCCTTGCCCAAGGCACGAATGCCCAACCCCAGCCGCGCGAGCTTGCCCCACTCGTTCCCCGACGACGTCAACCGGGGGGGCGTCAGCCCGCGAAACGGTGCCAGAACCCGTGCAAACTCGCCCAGTTTGGCAATCAGCGCTGCATAGGCCGCCGCATCCGGCCCGGACGTCTTGCCGCGCATCACGCTCAAAGGATCAGCCCCGAGAACAGTTGTCGACAAGGCAGGGTGGAACGCCAAACCATGCCGCGCCAAGTCCATCCCCGCCACAACCCGCGCATCCATTCCGCGCGTGGTATGGGCCAGCGCAGGCGCAAAATACCCCGATGCAAACTCTCGCACCCCAGCCCCGCCGCCCGGTGCATCGACGGCCTCCAGCAGCGTCACGCGCGCGCCCTTGGCGGCGAGCCGTGCCGCACAAGCCAGACCGTTGGTGCCGCCGCCGATGACAATCGCGCTAAAGGACGGCATAGGCGTCACTCATCTTGTTCGGCAACTTTGCCTCGCGCAGCACTTCCGCCGCCGCATTCCGCCCCGGCGCACCCATAACGCCACCGCCCGGATGCGTGGACGATCCGCACATCCACAGCCCCTTGATCGGAGTGCGGTACTGCGCGTAACCCGGCACTGGACGGTTGAACAGCAACTGGTCGAAGGTCAGCTCGCCCTGAAAAATGTTGCCCTCGGTCAGCCCAACCTCCGCCTCTAGTTCACGCGGCGTGCGAACCTCAACGTGCAACACCCTGTTCTTGAAGCCCGGCGAGTATTTCTCAATCTGATCCAGACACGTCTGCCCAAAGGCATCCCTATCGGCATCCGTCCATTCGCGCCCCTCGATCTTGGGCGGCGCGTACTGCACGAAGCAGGACATGAAATGCTTGCCCGGCGGCGTCATCGTCGGGTCGATCATCGTGGGGATCATCACATCTTGGAACGGATCGCGGCTGAAATGCCCGGCCTTCCAGTCGTCATAAGCGCGCTCCATCTTTTCGATGCTGTCGGTAAAATGCAGATCGCCCTTCAGGTTCGGCGCACCCTTTGGCAGTGCCGGAAACTCCGGCGCCGAATCCAGCGCGATGTTCAACTTGCCCGACGAGCCCCGGATTTTGAACGCCTTGACCCGCTTGACGAAATCATTCGGCAAATGCCGTTCCTCGACATGCTTCAGGAACGTCCGCTTGACGTCCATGTTGGAAATCACCCGCTTGCCGCGAACCTCGTCGCCATTCGACAGCACGACGCCCTGCGCGTGACCGTTTTTCACGATCACACTTTCAACGCCCGACCCGTTGCGAATTTCCCCACCCGCCGCCGCCAAAGACTTGGCCAGCGCCTGCGTGATCGACCCCATCCCGCCGCGCGCAAAGCCCCAAGCGCCGACGTTGCCATCCACATCGCCCATATAGTGATGCAGCAACACATAAGCCGACCCCGGCGACATCGGCCCCAAAGCCGTGCCGATGATCGCGGAAACCGCCAGATACGCCTTGATCACAGGATGCTCGAAATACTCGTCCAGAAAATCCGAAATCGACATGGTCCAGAACCGCACCATCTCGGCAATCTGCCGTTCCGACATCTCGCCCATCTTGCGACCCATCCAGATGAGTTCGGCAATGTCCCGAGGCTTGAAACTGGAGGGATCAGGCGGCGTCCGCATCAGCATCGGCCTGATGAACCGGCAAAACCGCAGAACGTCGCGCGAATAGCGGTCGTACGCCTCTGCATCATGCTTGGAATGCCGCGCAAACTCCCGACGGTTGGCGTCGTGGTCGCGGAACATCCCCAGATAACCGCCGTCCTCGGTGAACACGGCACCGCCCTCATATGGCAATATCTGCAACCCGTGCTTTGGCAATTCCAGATCGCGCATGATCTCTGGCCGGAATAAGCTGCTGACATAGCTGCAATTAGAATAGGTGAACCCAGGATACAGCGATCGGCTGACAGCCGCCCCGCCTACCCAATCGTTCTTTTCGACCGCGCAAACCTTCATGCCCGCCCGCGCCAGATAGCACGCCGCGACTAGTCCATTATGGCCCGCGCCAATGATCACTGCGTCATAAATCATGCCGAAACCGCCTCGGTACCCAGTTGCTCCAGCGTCAGATCAACCGCAATCTCAACGGCCTTCAGCGTGTCGGTCAAACACGAAGCGTCCGTGCCATGCGCCTCGCACATGAACCACGGCTCACGGCTGTCGGGTTCGACGATGATCCCCAGATCGTGCAGGTAATAGGCCATCGTGTCGTAGAATGTGTAATCCGACGTCTTCCAGTCCCGATAATTGTCCGGTGCCTTTTCGGCAAAGAACAGCCCGAACATCGACGGATGCCCGGTATAGGAATGCACGATCCCCCGCGCATCCAGTATCTTCGTCATGCCCGCCATCAAGGCCGAACCATGCCCCGCCAAAGTCTCCAGCGCGGGCGTCTCGTCCAGTATCCGCAGACATTCCTCCGCCGCCGCCAGCGACACCGAATGCGCGGTGTACGTCCCGCCATGCGATGCACCGCCATAGCGGAAATGCCGCATTACGTCCTCACGTCCTGCGACCAACGAGATCGGATAGCCATTGGCCACCGCCTTCGCAAACGTGGTCAGATCAGGCTTCACCCCCATGATCCCCTGAATGCCACCCTTACCAACCCGGAACCCCGACTTCACCTCGTCGATGATCAGCAAAACCCCATATTCGTCGCACAGCCGCCGCGCCAACCGAACGTACTCAACCTGTGCCATGATCCCGCAGCAATTGCCCTGAATCGGCTCAATCAGCATAGCGGCGAGGCTCGACCCATTGCGCCGGAACATATCCTCCAGCCGCTGAAAATCGTTCATCGGCACAAGATGCGCCAGCTGCTTGATCGTCTGCGGAATGCCCTTGCCATAGGGAATGACCTCGGGATCGTTGTTCGAAGTGTGATCCCACTCCTCCAAATTCGCCATCCACATCGCGGCATCGAACAGCCCGTGATAGCCGCCTTCGACCAGCAGATAGCTATCGCGCCCGGTATAAGCGCGGGCCAGCCGCAACGCCGCCATCACCGCCTCAGTCCCCGAATTGGAAAACCGCACCAGTTCCGCCGCAGGCACCATCTTGGCAATCCGGTCCGCTACAATCAACTCGCGCTCGGTCGACAGCGCGAATACGCCACCGACTTCGATACCGCGCCGTGCCGCCGCATCCACGCGGTCGTCAGCATAACCCAAAATCGCAGGCCCATACCCCAAGCGGTAGTCGACATAGCTGTTGCCGTCGATGTCCCAAGTCCGGCCGCCTTTGCCGTGATGAACGTAAATCGTGCGGTCATCGCCCCAGTATCTGAACGTCGATGCAACACCCAAAGGCAGCCGTTTGACGGCCTTCTGAAACTGCGCGTTCGACTTGGTCAGATTGCGGCTGGGTAGGCCCACCATGATTTTTCCTTAGGCGACTCTCGGTTTATTCAAGATCGCAGGATTTTGACTGGGCTGTCAATCAGAATTGACGCAGCGCAAATTTCCGCTACATTTATGACTGTGCAGGCGGTAAGGATGCAGCGTCAGGAGCGTGGGAATGAATGAAGTGACCGAAGTCAAACCCGACGCCCCGCCGCGCAAGATGAGCCGTGCGTCGCGCCGGACGCAGTTGATTGAATCCACCATCGAAAAACCAACTGAAAACCATGAAGACGATCCATCGAACCCTGTTGTTATCAATGATC